>JBBQOA010000570.1:0-3225 GCA_038330465.1 Pyrinomonadales bacterium | reverse complement strand
CATTTTTTTTTCAACAAATAAAAAAATGAGTGATAATTCATTCTGAACTTTCACTCATCGAACTCAAATTTTGGTAAAACTAAGAATTTTCTTTGGCAATCAACGGCTCATTTGCGCTGTCGGAATGTGGCTCAAGATTATGAAGCGCATAATTTTGATTCTTTGTTTCGCTTGGCTCGGCTTCCAAAACAGCATTCAGAACATCGCTGATATATTTCGCCGGAATGATTTCCAATTCTTTGCGGACATCTTCGGGAATTTCTTCAATATCGGCTTCGTTGCGTTCGGGTAAAACAATCCGCCGAATTCCTGCGCGGTGTGCGGCGAGAACTTTTTCCTTGATGCCGCCAACCGGAAAAACAAGTCCCGAAAGCGTGATTTCGCCGGTCATCGAAGTATCCGAACGCACTTTTCTGCCCGTGTAAATCGAAGCAAGAGCCGAAGCCATCGTGACGCCGGCGCTCGGTCCGTCTTTTGGAATCGCACCCGCCGGAACGTGGACGTGAACGCCGTTTTGTTTGATCGCTTCCGGGTCAATTCCAAGTTCGCCCGCGTGCGACCACAAATAAGAACGTGCCGCCATCGCCGATTCCTTCATCACTTCGCCGAGCTGTCCGGTCAAGGTCAGACCGCCGCCGCCCGGCAGCAAGGTCGCTTCGATAAACAGCACTTCGCCGCCCATTTCCGTCCACGCCATGCCGGTCGCAACGCCGGCGGGAAGTTCGGCGCGCGCTTCTTCGGGATAAAATCGCGGGGCGCCCAAATAACCTTTGATGTCTTTGGCGGTGATCGTCACCTTTTCGGTCTGTCCCTGCGCGACACGCAGAGCGACCTTGCGCGCCAGATTTCCGACCGTCCGTTCAAGTTGACGGACGCCCGCTTCGCGTGTGTAGCGCGCCGTCAAAAGATTGATCGCATCGTCGGTAATTTCGATCTGATCCGTTTGCAGACCATTTTCCTTGATCTGGCGCGGAATCAGATACTGCTTGGCGATATTGAGTTTTTCCGCGTCCGAATAACCGGCGAGTGAGATGATCTCCATCCGGTCGCGGAGCGGATGCGGGATCGGTCCGAGCTGGTTTGCCGTCGCGATAAAGAACGTCTTCGACAGATCGAACGGCAGATCCAGATAATGATCGCGAAACGTATTGTTTTGCGCCGGATCGAGAATTTCGAGCAGCGCCGCCGCCGGATCGCCGCGGTAATCGTTGCCCATTTTGTCGATCTCATCGAGCATCAGCACCGGATTATTGACGCCGACGCGGCGATACATTTGAATGATTCGTCCCGGCATCGCCCCGACATATGTGCGGCGATGCCCGCGAAGTTCGGCTTCGTCGCGCACGCCGCCCAAACTGATGCGGTCGAATTCGCGTCCCAAAGCCCGCGCGATCGAACGCCCGAGCGAGGTTTTGCCGACGCCCGGCGGTCCGACAAAAAGAATGATCGGACTTTTTGAATCGGGTCTTAATTTCACGACCGCGAGCGATTCCAAAATCCGTTTTTTGATGTCTTCGAGTCCGTAATGATCTTCGTCGAGAATCTTTTGCGCTTCGTTCAAATCGAGTTTTTCCGCGCTCGATTTTTTCCACGGAAGTTCCAGAACATATTCGAGATAAGTGCGGATCACGTGATAATCGGGCGCAGCTTGCGGAAGCTGTTCCATCCGGCGCAATTCGCGTTCGGCTTCCTTGCGGACATCTTCCGGCAGATCGGCGGTTTCGAGGCGTTCGCGAAGCTGGGCGGCTTCCGCCTTTTCGCCGCCTGCGTCGTCGCCGAGTTCTTTCTGGATCGCTTTCATCTGCTGGCGCAGAATGTAATCGCGCTGCGATTTATCCATCTCGCTCTGCGCTTCGCTCGCGATTTTTGTGCGAAGCTGCATAATTTCGATTTCTTTGGCAAGCGCGCCGTGCGTCAGCATCAAAAGCTCGTCCGCCGTTTTAGCTTCGAGCATTTTTTGTTCGGTTTCGACGCCGAGGTCGAGCACCGACGCGAGAAAATATGCAAGCTGCACCGAATTATTCTGCGACATGACCGCCATCCGCACTTCGGGCGGAATGTTCGGCAGCATCGCGAGCGCCTCCTGGATCATTCCCTGAATATTGCGTTTGAGGGCTTCGACTTCTTCGTTATCGACGATTTCCAGTTCCGGCAAGATCTCGACTTTCGCCCGCAGAAACGGATCTTCCTGCGCCCAATCAAGAATTTTTACGCGGTCAACGCCCTGCACGATGAGCTGCATCACGCCGTCGTTGCGCATCATTCGTTTGATGTTGACGATCGTGCCGACCTCGTACAGATCGCTCGGTTTGGCGTCGCTCCCTTGAATTTCCGGCGTTTTCACCGTCACGCAGACGATCTGCTTTTCTTCGGTCGCAAGCGCCGCTTCGACCGCTTTGACCGAACGCGTGCGCCCGACCGAAAGCGGCACGACCGTATCGGGAAACATCGTCGTATTTTGAAGCGGCAAAACCGCAATTTCAAACTGCTGCGGTGTTTTCGCTGGTGTGTTTTGCGTTTGATTTTGTGTGTTTTCTTCACTCATATAATTTTTAGGTTGGGTTTAGATGTATTATTTTGTTACGCTTTTGTCCGCGTGCTTTTCTGCAAATGGATGATCAGCAAACCGTTGTCGAAATTATGTTCGAGATGCGCGCCTTCGATCGAAGCCGGAAAGGTCAGCGTTTTTTCAAAACGGCTGTAAGTAATTTCCATCTGATGATACGAAACGCCCGCCCCGCACGACCGATCGCGCCGGCAACCGGCGATATAAAGCACGTTGCCCTGAATATCAATTTCGATGTCTTCCGCCGAAACGCCGGCGAGCTCGACCTTGACGAGCCAGCCGTCCGGCGTTTGATAAACATCCGCCGCCGGAAACCAAAGCCTGCCCGAAGTGCGCACGTCTTTCGACGAACCGAGAAATTGAAAATAACGATTGATAGACTTAGCCATAAAACTTTAATTTTGATTTGAATAATACCCGTCTGTTGCGATCACAAATATTTTACCGTAATCCTGTTTTTTTTCCGCTGATAAATTAACTTTGACTTTTACGCGATGCCATTTATTATCTTGAATAAGTTTACTGTTTCAGCACGCAGGTCTAAAGCCTTGCAATTTCATTGCAAGAATTTATTGTGCTTTCTTTTCTTAATCTGAAAAGAACAATCAAGCGAATTTTATTCGCGTTCCGATTTCAAAACCTCTGCACTTCTAGTGCAG
>JBBQOA010000569.1:0-3225 GCA_038330465.1 Pyrinomonadales bacterium | reverse complement strand
CGTATTTTATTTCTTCGGATTTGCCTTTGATCCGAATTTTGGCGCCTGAGAAAAAACTTTCCGAAGGTTTTTCGACGCGTTTTTCGTTAACCAGAACAACGCCCGCCATGACGAGCGCCTGCGCCTTTGTGCGCGAATCGGCAAAGCCCTGATCGATCAATAATTTGTCAATGCGTTCGCGTTTCATTAAAGATCGATTTTTTGCCCTTGAAAAGCAATATTAAAGCCTTTTGCCTTTACTTCCTTGATTTTTTTCGCATCGTCCTGCACCAACGGATTGGTGTGATTAAAATGAATGAAAAAGACTTTTGCCTTGTCTTTTAACGGTAATTCGTTCAAAAGCTCCATCGTCTCCAAAACGAACGGATGCGGAACTTCGCTCATCGGACGATTTATCTCGCCGTCCGCGTAAAAGGTCCCGTCAATCAAAACATAACTGTTTGCTTTGACAACATCTTTCAGATCTTTATCCCACTTTTGCCATTTATCGATGTCGGGAATAAAAACAAGCGATTTGTTGCCTGCAATGATCTTATAACCGACCGTTTCGGAAAATTCGTCGCGGTGCGGAACGAGAAACGGCTCGACCTTTAGATTTTCATTAAGTTTCACCGAATCATTTTCGGTCAGCGGCGAGATTGCGATATTTTTGATATTTACGAGCTGCGACCAAGGCGCGTTGTTTTCAAGCATCGTTTTCATACGCGGCATCACAAAGACTTTCACGGCTTTCGAGTTCATTGATTCTCTGCCGAGATACATCAAACCCGTGTAGTGCCCGATGTGCGCGTGCGTCAGAAAAATCCCCGAAAGATCGTTTGAGTAATCGCCTGAAAGCTGCTTCAAAAGTTCAAATTGTGCAGGAAAATCGGGCGTTGCGTCAAAAACCCAACGTTCGTTTGTGTCCGGATCTATCAATCCGATCGAAGAAACCATTTGTCGAAGTTTGGCGTCTTTCCAAGCCTTTTTGCAAAACGGCGATTCGCAGCCGATCTGCGGAACGCCCGCGTCCTGCGCGATACCCAAAACGGCGACATATGGTGATTTAGCCTGCGCAACGGCGGCAAACATTAAAAATAAAATGAGTAAAATTTTGTTCATTGTTCGATACTTTCAGCCTCGAATTCCGTCAATTCAAAATCTTCCGCCGCGTAAAAAATCCGGATCGGACGACAACAAACCTCGCAATCCTCGATATAATTTTGGCGGGCGACGGACAGATCCAGCACAAAAGAAATTTCCTCCCAACAATACGGACAAGTAAAAAAATGTTCGATTTCCATTAAGTGTTTCTAATTTTACGGGTCGTTCACGAAACCAATAGTAAAATGATATTCTTACATTTGAATCTACCAAAATGAAAACGGAAACAAAACTTTCGGGATTTGCAAAATACGCGTGGTTCGTGCTGGCGTTTAATATCGTCGTCATTCTGTGGGGCGTCTTTTTGCGCGCCTCGCTCTCGGGCGACGGCTGCGGCGAACATTGGCTGACGTGCGGCGGCGAATTTATTCCATCGGCGCCGCAGATCAAAACATCAATCGAGTTTTTTCATCGCGTGACCACTTCACTGGCAGGAATCGCGGTCATCGGCTTATTGATTTGGGCGATCATCAATTGGCGGACGGCGAGATCCGGCAAAACGGCGCTGTCGGTCAAAATGTCGATCGCCTCGCTGGTTTTCATCATCATCGAAGGCATTCTCGGCGGTTTGCTGGTTTTAACGGGCAACACGGCGGCGAACTGGACGCCGACGCGCCCCTTTTGGATGGCGGCGCATCTCGTCAACACATTTACGCTGATCGCCGTTTTGTCGCTGACCGCGTGGTTTGCCGGCGGCGGAAAATCTTTTAACTTTAATGTGCCGCGAAAATTCCTTGTTTTGCTCGCCGTCGCAACGGCAGGAATTTTCATCGTCGGAATGAGCGGTTCGGTCGCCGCGCTGAGCAGTATGCTGTTTCCGTCTTCGACCTTGAGCGAAGGCATTGCCAAAGACTTTTCGCAAACGTCGCATATTACCTTACGGCTCCGCGTTTTTCACCCGATTCTTTCAATTTCGGTCGGCGTATTTTTGGCTTTTCTTGCGGGTTGGCTCAAATCAAAAGCCAAAGAAAGCGCGAGCGTCAGCCGCTGGTCGAATATTCTGACGATTCTGGTTTTGATCCAATTTGCGTCGGGCGCGATAACTTTTATCATGCTCGCGCCGATCGTTTTGCAGATCATTCACCTGCTTTTGGCGGACGCGGTTTGGATTTCTTTTATTTTGCTAGCGGCTAGTTTCTTAGCTGAATCAAATCATCCGATTGGAGATAAATTCGATGAAACATAACAAAGTAATAAAAATATCAATATTTTTTCTGCTGACAATTTGCTTATTTAACTTGTCAGTTTCTGCCCAAGCCATTCTATTTGAAAAAATTAAATCCGTTAAAACCGTCAGAGGAATATTTCTCCGGTTCATAGTTGGTGATTATGTTCATCCGGAAATCAGAAAAAGTAACGGTAAATTCCAAAATTTTTTACTTGACGGCTATGACTTGGATTATTTTTTAGTCGTCAATCGAGGTAAAACGATGACTTTTATTTACGAAGTAATTGAGGCTTCGCAATATGGTAAACGAATCGTCATTACAAGAATGAAGTCGGCAAGAATCGGAAACTTAACATTGGAAAAATGGTCGAAAGATTTACGAAAAAAATATACCGAAGAGCAGATCAAAAAGAAGTATGATCCGTTGGTCGAGAAATATACAGAATATTAAAAATAATTGAAGAGAAGGCAGGCAAAAGGCGTTTCGTAAAATGAAACGCCTTTTGCCTGCATTATAAAATTTTTAGTTGATTATTTAAGTAAACGAACTGCAGTTTTCCTATCGGCTTCGCGTTCCTGGTCGCTTGCCGTTTCCGGAACTTTAGCAAACTCTTCGCCATAGCCTTCGGCTTCGGGAACTTGCGCTCCGACACCTGCTTTATCGAGTGCGGCTTTGACCGCCTTTGCGCGATTGTCAGAGAGTTTCTTGTTGGCGGCATCGTCGCCCTTCTTATCGGTGTATCCGCCGATTTTAAGTTTAACATCGGGGAAAGCCTTCAGAATTGTCACAATGTTATCGAGCTGACGCTTCGATTCGGGAACAAGTTTGGTCGTGCCGAATTCGAAATTCAGATCGTCAAAGCTGAACCATTTATCCTTCAATGAATCGGCAGTTCCATTTTTATATTCATCAG
>JBBQOA010000568.1:0-3229 GCA_038330465.1 Pyrinomonadales bacterium | reverse complement strand
AAAAATGATTTACTTTTTAAGATATAAATTTTGTTAGCTAATCAAAAAAAATAGTTTAAATTTAGTCTTGACACTGGAATTAATTCCATACTTTACACTTTCTTTTATGGATGATGTTTTCACAATTCGAACTCATTGGTTAGCCGGTGAATTAGCGAAAGCGGCGGGCGTCAGCACCGATACTTTGCGGCATTACGAGCGGAAAGGCGTTTTAGGTCGTCCGCGCCGCGCAAGCAACGGTTATCGGCTTTATCCCGAAAATGCGCTCAAACGGGTTTTGCTTGTGCGGCGGGCATTATCGGTCGGATTTACTTTGGATGAACTCGCCCGGATATTGAACGAGCGTGCTAAAGGCGGCGCGCCGTGCCGGAAAGTTCGTCAATTGGTCGCTGAAAAGTTGTTGAATGTTGAGCAGCAGATCATCGCGCTGACCGCTTTGCGCGAGGAACTTTCGTTGACGCTCGCTGATTGGGACGAACGTCTTTTAACGGCGTCGCCGGACACGCAAGTCGGTTTGTTGGATACTTTCGCGGCTTCGGCTGATAAAAATCAATCGCCGCCGATTGAGAAAGAGAGATCGGGAAATTATTATCCAAATTTAAAATCAAAAAGGTCAGGAAAATAGAAAATGAAAAATAATAAGACACGTAAAATCGGTTACTTTTTGGCGGTCGCGGCGGTTTTGACAATTGCGATCGCCGTTTATGCACAACAAAAAACAGACAAGAACGAGGTTTGTCCGATGATCGCGAAACAGACCGATAAATCGCCCGAAGATTGTCCGATGATGAAGAAAAACGCATCGACGACATCAGAAATGAAGATGGACGACAATACAGATCATCTGGCAATGGTCATGAAAAACGGCGAGATGGAAATGGGCTTTTCACAAACCGCGACGACGCATCATTTTTTGATCATGAAAGACGGCGGCGCAATTCAGGTTGAAGCCAACGACATCAAAGACACGGAAAATCGCGACAAAATCAGAAAACATTTAACTGAAATCGCCGGACAGTTTAAGAACGGGATTTTTACGACACCATTTGCCGTTCACGGAAAAGTTCCGGCGGGCGTGCCCGAAATGGATAAGTTAAAAGACGAAATTCAATACAGTTACGAAGAAACCGAAAAAGGCGCGCGCGTCAGGATCTCAACCAAAAATACAGAAGGTTTGGCGGCGATTCACGAATTTCTTAAATTTCAAATTAGGGAACATCAAACCGGCGACCCGACAGAAGACAAATAAACTTTATGAAAACAAAGAAATGGAACGCGGATCTTCCGAGAATTAAGCGGATTTGCGCGTTCCATTATTTAGATATGATTTATCGATCCTTCTCACTTTTCCGCCTTCTATCCTCAAAATCCATCGTTTCGTAACAAATTGAAACTTTTTTTTGTAAAAATCGAATAAAATATATAGATAAGTTATCCGCAAAAATATCAAAAGAGGTTAATCTATGAAAATATATTTGAAAAAAGTCTTTTTAGGCTTTGTTTTGCTCGCGATGATGGCGCCCTGTTTTTCAACCGCCAACGCGCAGACAAAGTCGATCAATGTTCCCGTTACATATTACAAATTACCGAACGGTCTGCGCGTTGTCTTGTCGCCCGAAAAGTCGGCGCCGCTCGTGACGGTCGCGGTTTATTACGGAATCGGTTTTCGGATCGAACCGCGCGATCGCACGGGATTTGCGCATCTTTTCGAGCATTTGATGTTTCAAGGCTCGAAAAATATGGGCAAAATGGAATATATCAAGCTCGTTCAATCAAACGGCGGCGTCCTCAACGGTTCGACGCGTTTTGATTTTACGAATTATTTCGCCGTCGTTCCGTCAAACAAACTCGAAACTCTGCTCTGGGCGGAAGCCGACCGAATGAAGGGTTTAGACATTACGCAGGCGAATCTCGCGAATCAGCAAGGGGTTGTCGGCAACGAAGTCAAGGTTAATGTTCTCAATCAGCCGTACGGAACTTTTCCGTGGATCGATCTGCCGATGGCGGCTTTTACCAATTGGTATAATTCGCATAATTTTTACGGTGATCTGAAGGACATCGAAGCCGCGACGCTCGCCGACGCGATGGATTTCTCTAAAAAATATTACACGCCTTCAAATGCCGTGCTCGTTGTCACGGGCGATTTTGAAGAAACGCAGGGCAAAGAATGGGTCAGCAAATATTTCGGCAAGATTCCTTCGCAGAAAGCCGAACCACAGCCCGATATTTCCGAACCGCGTCAGGAAAAAGAAAAAACCGTCACGCGCACCGATAAGCTCGCCAATAAACCGGCGATCGGTTTCGGTTATCAAATGCCGAAACGCGGAAGCAAAGAATATTACGCGATGGGACTTCTCGATCAGATCTTGATCGAAGGCGAAGACAGCCGGCTTTATCAGGAGCTCGTCAAAAACAAAAAATACACGAGCGGCATCAGCGGCGGCATCAATTATCTCGGCAATATGTTCAATTACAACGGTCCGATGCTCTTTGCGGTTGACATGATCCACGATGATAAATTTACGCCGCAGGAAATTCTCGCGGCGACCGATGCGGTCATCGAACAAATTCAAACGAAAGGCGTTTCGCAAGCCGAGATCGACCGCGCGCTCGTCAAACTTCGTTCGGGTTTATACGATACGATGACGCAATTCGGCGGTTTCGGACGCGCCGATCTGCTTGCAAGTTTTGCATTATTTGACGACAAACCGCAGGAAATCAACGAGATCGAAAATAATTTCCGCAAAGTCACGCCGAAGGTCATTCAAGAAACGGCAAAGGAATATCTGCGGAAAACAAACCGCACCGTCGTCATCGTTAATCCCGAAAAAATGGACAAAGCGGGAGAATAAGGAGGCGAAAATAATGGAAAATGGAAAATGGAAAATGGAAAATAAAATGAAAATAAAAAATTCTCTGCGCCTTGGCGTCTTTGCGTTAATATTTCTTTCGTTCGCCTTCAATCTTTTCGCACAAAAAGAAACGCCGCCGGCAGGCGGACCGCCGAAACCGTTCGTTTTTCCGACCGCCGAAACATACAGCTTGAAAAACGGAATGAAAGTGACGCTCGTGCCTTACGGTTCGGTTCCGAAAGTGCAAATGGTCGCCAATATTCGCGCCGGAAGCTTGAATGAAAAAGCGGAACAACGCTGGATTTCCGATGTTGTCGCGGCAATGCTCAAAGAAGGCACGCCGACGCATTCCGCCGAAGCGATCGCGCGCGAAACCG
>JBBQOA010000567.1:0-3229 GCA_038330465.1 Pyrinomonadales bacterium | reverse complement strand
GCTCTTTATGACGACCGGCACCGAACAACCGCTCGAAAATGTCGATTCAAAGGTCGTGCAGGGTTCGCTTGAAAATTCGAATATCAATTCGATCACGGAAATGGTCGCGATGATCAACAATAACCGTGAATTTGAGTCGCTACAAAAATCGGTTTCGCTTTTGATGAATGACATCGGACGCAAAATTTCAGGCGACATCGGAAAAATGTAAATATTCGGTTTTTGGTCTTTGGCTTTTAGTGTTTGAAAAAGCCGAAAATCGAAAATCGAAAACCAAAAACCAAAAACCAAAAACCAAAGACCAAAGGAAAAAAACTATGCCAAACAGAGCTTTATTAACCGCTGCGACCGGAATGCAGGTGCAGCAACAAAACGTCGACAACATCGCCAATAATCTGGCAAACTCTTCAACCGTCGGTTTTAAGCGAACACGGCTCGAATTTCAAGATCTGCTTTATCAAAATTTGCGGGCGGCTGGCGGCGCGGCAAATGCGTCAACTCCGCTCCCTGTCGGTTTGCAGATCGGACTCGGCGCGCGCACCATCGCAAGCGAAAAGATCTTTGTTCAGGGCGATTTCAAAGAAACCCAAAACCCGCTTGATATGGTCATCGAAGGCAGCGGTTTTTTTCAGGTTCGTCAATCGAACGGCGATCTTGCCTATACCCGCGCCGGACAATTTCATTTGAACAGTCAAGGACAGGTGGTCACCGCGTCGGGCGAAACACTCGAACCTTCGGTCACGATCCCGACCGAAGCGACAAGCATCACGATCGGCAATGACGGGACAGTTTCCGTCACTTTGCCCGGGCAAAACACGGCGCAGAACGTTGGTCAGATCCAATTAGCGATCTTTGCCAATCCGGCAGGGCTCGAAGCGCTCGGACGAAATCTTTTCAAGGATACGGGCGCCTCTGGACAAGCCACCGTCGGTTCGCCTGACGGCAACGGCATCGGGCGCATCAATCAAGGTTATGTCGAAGGTTCAAACGTCAATGTCGTCGAAGAACTCGTCAATATGATTTCCGCGCAGCGCGTTTATGAAACGAATTCAAAAGTCATTTCAACCGCTGACCGGATGCTCGGCACGATCAATCAAGCCGTTTCATAAACGCTTGAAAATGAGGAATGAAGGATGAAAAAAACCATCGCATTTTTATTCTTTTTTGTTTTAACGGCAACCGCTGTTTTTGCTGAAAACCAACCCATCATTCGAATCAAGGCTGAAACGACGGTTGAATCAGATCTCGTCCATCTCGGCAATATCGCTCAAATACAAGGCGAAACCGAAAAGATCGAAAGATTAAAAACGGTTTCGCTCGGCTATGCGCCGAATGTCGGACTGCTGCGCGAGATCAGCCGCCGGCAAATTCTGCTGTCACTCTCGGCTGCCGGATTTACGGAAAACGAAATCGTTTTGGATTCGCCCGAAAAAATATTGATCCGCCGCGCCGGACAAACGATCTCGCAAGATCAATTTCACGTCGTCATCGAAAATTTTCTGACGAATAAATTTGCGAGCGATCAGATCGCGGCACGGATTCTGAGGCTTGATTTGCCCGCCGATTTGCTGGTCCCGAAAGGAACGGTGGAAATTCGTCCGAATTTTTCGAGCGTTCAAAATTTTTTCCAGCCATTTTCGGTGCCCGTCGAGATCAGAGTTGACGGCAAAGTTTTCCGGCGCCTATCGGCAACTATCGAAGTCGAAGCGTTTGCCGATGTTTTGGTCGCCGTCAAAGATTTGCCGGTAAATTTAAAGATCGCAGAATCCGACGTGCGGCTCGAAAACCGCCGCGTGACCAAACCGATCACAAATTATCTGCGCGAAAACGATCTTTTGCGCGGTTTGATGATCATTAAACCAATTTCCGGCGGCACGGAAATCACGTCCGATTCATTTGCCGCGAGCGTCGTTGTCAAAAACGGCGACACCGTCCGGATCGAAGCCGAATCGGGCAGGATTAAAATTGTGATCAGCGGCGAAGCGCGTTCGTCAGGCAAGATCGGCGACCGCATCGCCGTCAAAAATCTTCAATCAGGTTCGATTCTGCAAGCCACGGTCGTTGCCGAAGGTTTGGTCAAAGTTCTTTTGTAAAATTATGAAACTAAAAGCATTTTCAATTTTATTTATAATTCTTCTCGGTTTTTCCGCATCTTTTTCGCAAGACCCGCAAAACAAAAAAGAGAAAAAGAAAAAGAACAAAAGCGTTCCGCAGCTCTCGATCGTCGAGGTCGCGGAAAAACCGCCCGTGATTCCGGTGCCCGCGCCCGTCAAACCTTCGAACGGCTCGCTTTTCACCGACAATGCGACGAACGCCAATTTGCTGCGCGATTTTAAAGCGCGCCAGATCGGCGATCTGGTTTTTGTTGACGTTGTCGAAGAAAGCACTGCCAATGTCACTTCGAGCGCGAAACGCGACCGCGATTCGGGCAACCTCGGCGGAGTTGTTCCGCTGATCAGCGCTTTGCCGGTCAATGGCGCATCGACCGCCGGTTCGGTGCTGACCGGTCTCGGACAACGCAAATATGAGGGCAAAGGCACAACTCAACGTAACAGCAAGGTAAAAGCGCGAATTACGGCACGCGTCATCGAGGTCTTGCCGAACGGCGATCTGCGGATCGAAGCCGTCAAGCAAGTCAAAGTAAATAAAGAAACCGAACAGCTCGCCGTGACCGGAATTGTCCGCCCGAATGACCTCGCCTCAGATAACTCGATCGAGACACTTTCGATCGGAGATTTGCGGGTTGAATTTAATGGCAAGGGAATTGCATCAGCTGATAATGCACCGGGATGGTTATTCCGGTTCTTTGATAAAATATCTCCATTCTAATCTGAAGTTAAACGGTCAGCCATTCCGAACAAATGGCTGACCCATTTTTACAAAATGCTTAAATACACGCAAAACAAAGAATTTTCCGCAATTATCAAGACTTTTTTACAACGAATTTTAATGGCAATCGGTTTATCGGTTGCCATTTTTCCGTCCGTTACCAGCTGTCAACAAACGGACGTCAGCTTAGCAGTGCGTGTCAAGGATTTGGCAGACATCGAAGGCGTCCGCTCGAATCAACTGATCGGCTACGGTTTGATCGTCGGATTAAATCGGACGGGCGACCGCGTTCAGCAAAATATTTACGCCCGCCAGACTTTGCAGAATCTGCTTGAAAGAATGGGAATTTCCACGCAGGCAGCCGGACTCAAACCCGAAAACATTGCGACCGTGCTGGTCA
>JBBQOA010000566.1:0-3230 GCA_038330465.1 Pyrinomonadales bacterium | reverse complement strand
AGACAGAATCAGCAGAAAAAAAATGGAAGGAATGACGAAAAACGCGCCCGCGACGATGCCGCCTTTGACGCCGTGAAGTCGCCAGCCGAGGTAGGTTGCGAGCTGCTGCGCCTCGGGTCCGGGCAGCAGCATACAAAAATTCAACGCGTGAAGAAAATCATCCTGGTCGATCCAGTCGCGGTTTTCGACCAATTCTTTTTGCATAATGGCGATTTGTCCTGCCGGTCCGCCAAACGAAATAAACCCGAGTTTAAGCCAAAAACGAAAAGCTTCGCGGAATTCGACAGGTTTGTTTTCGGTCATAAAAAATTCTCAAATTGAGTTGGATTTAATGGTTGACGAGCCCTTTCTGCCGATTTACAAAAGACAATATTCTCAGCAATCAAATTTCATTAATAAATTTATCCGACATTCTCACTTTCGCGTCAAGCGAATCTTTGAGTAAAACTCGGCGAAAAGATAGAATCAAATGAAAGGGAGATAATTTTATGAACAAATTGACACGGCGCGAAGCGATTGGCGGAATTTTAGCGACGGGCGCAGGCGTTTTGGCTTTAAATGAAACGAGTAAAGCGCAAACCGAAATTTTGCCGCTCGCCTTTCAGGGCAAACATCAGGTCAAACCATTGCCGTTTGACGCCGCTAAACTTAAAGGCATTTCGGAGAAATTGATCAAATCGCACTGGGAAAATAATTATTCGGGCGCGATCAAGGCTTTGAACGTCGTCGAACAGCATTTGGCGATGATGCTCAAAGAAAAAGATTTACCGGCATTTCTCTACGGCGATTTGAAGCGCGAAGAATTGATTCGGACCGGCTCAATCGTTTTGCACGAACATTATTTTGCAAACTTGGGCGGCAACGGCAAGGCGGACGGAAATGCTTTGAAACTTATCGAAAAATGGTTTGGAAGTTATGAAAATTGGGAAAATGAATTTAAGAAAACTGCCAACGCGCTTTCGGGCGGCTCGGGCTGGACGGTTCTGGCTTACAATTTTCATACGCAGGAACTTCACAATTACTGGCAAGCCGACCACTCAAACAACGCGCCGTTTTCGCGTCCAATTTTGATTTTGGATATGTATGAACACGCGTATCAGATGGATTACGGCGCGGCGGCGGCAAAATATGTTGACGCTTTTATGCAAAATGTTAATTGGGAAGAAGTCAATCGGCGCGTGGAAATTATCGGAAAATGATAATTAACAAATAATTACCAGTTGGATTTTAGAAATTTTTAGTTTCATAATGTAAAATACATTCTTTGCTTTGCGGACTTCTTATGTATAAACAAATTGGAATTTTAACAGGCGGCGGCGATGCGCCGGGGCTGAATGCTGTGATTCGGGCGATCGTCAAAACGGCGGTCGGCGAATTTGGGATGAAATGTATCGGTATCGAAGACAGCTTCGAAGGGATTTTAGGCGAAACGCATACCGTTAAACTAAATCTGAAAGCTGTCAGCGGTATTTTGCCGCGCGGCGGGACAATTTTGGGCACCCGCAATCGGGGAAGTTTTTGCAAGATCGTTGACGGAAAAACGATTATTCCCGAGATGCCGATCGACGAGGCTTTGGAGAATCTGAAAAAACTCGAAATCGAAGCGCTGATCGTGATCGGCGGCGAGGGAACTTTGGCGATCGCCGAAAAGTTTCATAAACGCGGATTTCCCGTGATCGGAGTTCCGAAAACGATCGACAACGATCTTTCGGCGACCGAATTGACATTCGGTTTTATGACGGCGATCGATATTGCGACCGAAGCGCTCGACCGTCTGCACACGACTGCCGCCTCGCATGACCGCGTGATGATCCTGGAAGTAATGGGCAGAAATACGGGCTGGATCGCGCTCCACTGCGGAATGGCGGGCAGCGCCGACGTTATTTTGATTCCCGAAATTCCGTTTTCGGTCAATTCGATGCTCGATAAAATTCGCCAGCGCGAAAAAGGCGGCTCGCGTTTTACGAATATCGTCGTTGCCGAAGGCGCGGTCGAGGTTGGCACGCAGCCGATCTATATGGACAAGGAAGCAATGCGGCTCGGCGGCGTCGGCAGTCATTTGCGGCGCCGGATCGAAGCCGAAACCGATAAAGAATCACGCTGCGTCGTGCTCGGACATCTTCAGCGCGGCGGCAGTCCGAACGCGTTTGACCGGATGCTCGGCACGAATTTCGGAGCGTGTGCAGTGCGCGCGCTGGCAAACGGACAAACCGGCAAAATGGTCGCCTTAAAAGCCGGCGAGGTTATTTCGGTTCCGCTTGCCGAAGCGGTGACAAATCTTAAAACCGTTTCGGTTGACGGGCAGCTTGTCCGAACGGCACGCGATATCGGAATCTCATTTGCCGCGCCGAACGAATCGAAACTATAAATTAGCGGAGAGTTGAGATTAAAGGGTCGCGAGTCGAAAAAAAATTCTCGCTACTCTCTAGTCTCCACTCACGACTCCAACTCAAATAATATGGAAGCAGTTAGAAAAAAATTACAAGACGAACTCGATTCACTCGAAGAAGAACTTCACTTTAAATTACCGAAAGAGATCCAAAAGGCGCGCGAATTCGGCGACCTTCGGGAAAACGCCGAGTATAAAGCCGCGATGGAACGGCAATCGATCGTCCAAGCGCGGATTGCGCAAGTCCGGCAAAGGCTCGGCGAAGTGGAGTCGATCGATATCTCGAAACTTCCGAAAGACAGCATTGCGTACGGTTCAAAGGTCGTGGTTTACGATCTTGACGGTGACGAAAAAATTACTTACCGGCTTGTCACTTCCGAAGAAAGCGATCCGGAGAATGGTTTGATCTCAACCGTTTCGCCGATCGGGCAAGCCTTAATGGGCAAGCAAGAAGGCGATGCCGTTAAAGTTAAAACGCCGAAAGGTTTTCGCAATTTTGAAGTTTACAGATTAACGACGATTCACGATCTGCCGGGAGAAGAATAGTTAAGGGTGACGAGTAAAAAGTTGAGAGTAAATGATTTGCTCTCCACATTTCCGCTCAAAACTCAAAACGAAAAAAAATGTTTGGAGCAAGCATCGGACGCGGCGCAATGCGGATCATCAACGCGATGGTGCGCGCTTTGGCGTCTGCCGGCGTGCATCCGAATATTCTGACGACGATCGGCGTGATGATCAATGTCGGCTGCGGCATTTTGTTCGGTCTCGGCGATTTTTTCTGGGCGGGAATCGTTTTGATCGTTGCCAATCTGTTTGATATGCTCGACGGTAATGTCGCGCG
>JBBQOA010000565.1:0-3261 GCA_038330465.1 Pyrinomonadales bacterium | reverse complement strand
CGGCGCTTTTCATTTTGATTCCGACGGGCGCGGTCAGGGACGCGGCTATACCTGGGCGATCGAACATCAAGGCGCGTTTGCGCTGGCGGTCGTCAAACTTCAGCCCGAACAATCAATTTCAGCCGAAGCCGGCGCGATGGTTTCGATGTCGGCGAATATTGATCTGAATGCCGAAATGAAGGGCGGTATTTTCGGCGCACTAAAACGCGCGGTCGGTGGCGAATCGGCGTTTGTCTCGACTTTTACGGCACGCGGCGGCGCGGGCGAAGTAACTTTTGCGCCGGGTGCGCCGGGCGATGTCGCGGGAATCGAGATGCAGAATCAAACATTTATGGTGCAGTCGAGCTCGTATCTGGCGGGCGATACGAGTTTGGTGGTCGATACAAAATTCGGCGGCGCAAAATCGTTTTTCGGCGGCGAAGGTTTATTTGTTCTGCAGGTTTCGGGCGCGGGCTTGCTGCTGGTTTCTTCCTTTGGCGCCATTCATCGCAAAACCTTGCGTCCGGCGGAGCAATATGTCGTTGACACCGGACATCTCGTCGCGTGGGAAGGGCAGATGCAATACACTTTGAGAAAAGCGGCGAAAAGCGGTTTTTTCCGAAGTTTTCTGTCGGGCGAAGGAATGGTCGCGGAATTTAGCGGACCCGGCGAAATCTTAATTCAAACTCGAAATCTTGCGGCATTTGCCGGACTTCTGAAACCGTTTTTTCCGACGCAGTCAGGAAGCGGTGGCGGCAGCGGTTTTAGTTTTGGAAGCTAGTCTTATGAAATGACTATTTCGGATAAAAATAAACAAAATACCGGCGCGAAATCTAAATTCTCCGAAATAAAACTCAAAGCGCGAGCGGTCGCCAGAGGTGTGGCGATCGGCAAGATTGTCTGTCTGCACGGACGCAAACGCCAGTTTTATCGAATAAACCTCGATGAATCACAGATCGATAAGGAAATTCGCCGTTTTCGCGCCGCCAACCGTTTGGCGAAACGTCAGCTCAACAAAATATCTTCACCCACACCCCTGAACGGAAAAAATTCAAAATCGAGCATTTTTGAAGCCCACCTGTTAATTCTCGAAGACAGATCCTTTCTTGAGAAGATCGAGAAAAACATCAGAGAAGAAAAGGTCAACGCAGAATGGGCGGTCAAAATCGTTTCGGAAATTTATATCGGAAATTATAAAGCGATTGCCGATGAGCATTTGCGTGAAAAATATATCGATTTGGAAGATGTCGCCGACCGAATTCTGGCGGCACTCGGCGGCGGCGGCAAATCATTGGTCAAACTTGAGAAAAATTCGATAATCGTCGCCAAAGAGGTCAAACCATCAACCCTCATCGAACTGACGGAAAGCAATCCGAAAGCGATCATCACCGAACACGGCGGCTGGACGTCGCACACTTTTATCTTAGCGCGCGAGATTAATTTGCCCGCCGTCACCGGAATGAAGGGAATTTTGCGGCGCGTTAAAACCGGCGACGAAGTAATTGTTGACGGGTTTAACGGTCAGGTCATTCTCAATCCATCAAAAGAAAGTTCGGAAAAATATAAGATTGCCGCGGCTCAATTTCAGGAGATCAGGCATCAAGAATCCGAACCGGTCAAAGAAAAACTAAAAACGCTCGATGGTTTTGAAATAATTATCCGCGCCAATTTGGATTTGCCGCAGGGTTACGCCAATGCCCGACGATTTGGCGCAAAAGGGATCGGATTATATCGTTCGGAGTTTTTATTCAATCAATTTAAGGGCTTTCCATCCGAACAAGAACAAATCAAAGCCTATCGAAAGATCGCCAAATTGGTCGGTGATGAAGGCGTCCGGATTCGGACCTTTGATCTGAGCGTCGAACAATTAGCGGGTGAAAACGAGGAAAAAGAAAAAAATCCGGCGCTTGGCTTGCGGGCGATTCGGCTGATGTTAACTCATAAAAAGGAATTTGCGCGCCAGCTCCGGGCTTTATTACAAGCGTCATTCGAAAACAAAATTGACATCGTTTTGCCGATGATCTCGGATGTTTTTGAAATTATCGAAACAAAAAAGATCATTGAAACCGAAAAAGCGCGTTTGCGTCGTAAAGGTATAAGTTTTGGAAATCCACGTCTCGGAGCGATGATGGAAACTCCGGCTGCCGTGCTGATCGCTGATGAAATTGCGCGTGAAGTTGACTTTTTTTGTCTCGGAACAAATGATCTTGTGCAATATTTGCTGGCAGTTGACCGTGATAACGAATCCGTCGCCGATTGGTTTCGCACGCTTCATCCGGCGGTTTTGCGGTCAATCAAGATCGTTCTCGGCGCCGCCGAAAAAAATCAAATACCGACCGTTATCTGCGGTGAAATGGCGGGTTCGCCCGTTTATGTCGCGATTTTGATCGGACTCGGCGCGACTGAACTCAGTATGAACGTCAATTCGATCTCGCGTGTGCGGCGAATTATTTCGCATATTGCTTATGAAGAAGCCAAAGAAATTACCGATAATATTAAGAAATGCCGAACTGCCGATGAGGTCGAAGATTATGTGCGGCAGAGCTTTCTGACCAACTGGGCGCATCTTTTTTCGGCTGATATTCTGCCGCTTCCAAGAAACAAAATGGCGTATAAATAATTTAAATAATAAATTTACTAAAAATCGAAGGGTTTTGAACTTATATACAAACAGAGATTAAGGACACAGGATATTTATTGTTGCTTGCTCAAATCAAAATTGTAGTTTATCTTTAGATTTTCCTAAACAATATTGGTTTTATCGCAGCAACCTTCAAAAAAATGGTTTGCCCCGATTTTTTGTAATATGAAAACGACTTTGATTAATAAATCAGTATTTGCGGTTAGTTTATTTATTTTTGGATTGACAAATTTGTCGTTTGCCCAATCGCCGGAAAATACGCCGACCAAAAAGGTAAATTTCGGTTATTCGCAAAATCCCAAGACCAAAACGAATAAAGAAATGACCGCTAATCAAGAAAAAACAAATTCGAACGATTCCGCCAAAACCACTCCAAACGATGTCAATGTTCCAAATCCGTCGAAGGATACAATCGCCAAAAAAACTTTGGAAGTCGTTAAAAATGCCAATAAAAAAGCGATTGCGCCGACCGAGACTTATAAAGTCGGGATCGGTGATATTCTATTTATAAATCTGCAAAATTCATCGAAGGGATCGACCTATTTTACGGTTTTGAATGACGGTACGATGGATTATCCGCTTGCCGGCGAAATGATCTCGGTGGTCGGGATGAATACCGATGAGATCGAAGACCTGCTTCG
>JBBQOA010000564.1:0-3270 GCA_038330465.1 Pyrinomonadales bacterium | reverse complement strand
AACGATATTTACGGACAAGTTGCAATCGAGAAAACAGGAAAATCAATTTCAGGAAATGATCATCAAGAGCGCCGCCTTAAACCGGATGACGCACTTGGGAATGCCGGACAGTTACAAAGTCACGATCTGAGATTAAAATTGCAAATTGGAAATCTGGCTATTTATGCAACAAAGCCATTGAACATCACTAAAAATCCCTCCAAAGTTTGTCTATTTATTTTTCGCCTGATTGCGCTTGTCTGGTATGAAAACACCAACACGCCGGATTTTGTGACAAATTTCTTTTGGCTTACTTTTTCTTATTTTTTCGCATTTAACTAATGAAATGGTAGAAGTTTCCAGAATTATGTAAATATACGGAGGATTTTTATGATAAGTACTAACGTCGGTCGGGGAAATTTAAATGGTTTTAATCTGCATCTGCCCGGTGATGTCAAATTAAGGTTCAGCAATGCTAAAACCGCCAGCGATATGCGTCAGAGTTTATGCAAAGGAGCGCGCTCGGTGATCCGGCAGATCACGATGTATCGCAGCAAGATCAGACCAATCAGTGAAATTAGCAAAATGTTTCTTCGTGATCAGGGAATGTATCAAGAAGCCGCCGAATTCGGCGAGGCGGTCGAAGTTGTCGAAGCTGAAGAGGTTGCTTTGGAAGCGGGAGAAGTAATGGAATGGTCGGCAGAAGCGCTTGAACTTTTGGAAGCTGCGGAAGTCATCGTCGATGCGGAAATTGTCATCGGTGTGGTCGCCGCCGCCGCCGGAAGCGCCGCTGCCGGTCCGCTGATCGGTGTCGGACTCGTCATTGCCTTATTGTTGGGGAATAATCAAGTTTCCGGAGATAAGCGGAAATTATTAGGCGAGGAATTCCGCAAGCTCTTTCAATCCCTTGCAAAAGCAAACAAACACTAGAGCAGATTTAGGATTAATGGATGGAACAATTAGTCAGAACCATCTGCCGCAAGCGGATGGTTAAACAACGGTCATTCGAATGTTTAGCTTCAACCACCCGCTTGCGGCAGGCGGTTCTGACCCGTATTTCAATCACAAATCTGCTCTAGTGTCCTCGCTTTAATGAGCAGTAAACCAATTTCCAATTTACTTTAATGTGGTGTGAAGAAGTGAAAAATTTGGCAAAATTCAACCAGCTTTTTCACTTTTTCACTTTTTTGCCTTTTCACATTCAAACTCTGACGGCTTCGACGATCTGAAGCGGCGCGGTCGGATAAACTTTTTCGAGCCGGAAACCCGTTTGCTCGAAAAGCGCGGCGTATTCACTTGGCGTGCGTTCCTTGCCGCCGGTCATCACGAGCATATTGAGATCCATAATTTTACTCAGCGAAGGCGCGTTATCGTCTTCTTCGACGACCGTTTCGACGAGAAGCAGCTTTGAGCCTTTCGGCGCGGATTTTGCCAAATTATTCAAAATTGCGACGGATTGCGCGTCGTTCCAATCGTGAATGATGAATTTCATCAGATAGATGTCGGCAACGACCGGAATTTCCGCAAAGAAATCGCCGCTGACGAGCGCGGTTCTTTCGGCGACGCCTTCTTTCGCCAGGATATTTCCTTCGAGAACCTGCGGCTGCTCAAACAAAACGCCTTTCGCCGACGGGTTTTTCTCTAAAACTTTGGCTAGCAGAATGCCGTGTCCGCCCGCGATGTCGGCGATCGTTTTCGCTTGCGAAAAATCATAACTCGACGAAACGGCTTCGGCAACCGCCGCGCTAAAGCTCGTCATCGAACGGTCGAAAACCGCCGCTGCCGCCGGATTTTGTGCGAAATATGGAAAAACCGGCATTCCGAATGTGTGATCGAAAGCGATCTCGCCCGTCTTGACGCTCTGCTGCAGATTGCCGTGCGAATTCCAATGTTCGGGGTCGCCCATCATATGCAGCGCGGCGCGCATCGAAGCCGGATGATCCGAGCGCAGCACGTCGCCGAGCGCGGTATTTGAAAATTTGTCGCCGTCTTTGTGCAGGATTCCGACGCTCGCGAGCGCCCGCAGCAGACGATAGAGCGACGGCGAATGCGTCGCGGTCAATACGGCTAATTCATCGGCGGTTTTTGCGCCATTCTTTAGCAGATCGGCAATTTCGAGCCGCGCCGTGACGGCGAGCGCCTGCGAAACGATAAAACCCATCGCCATTTGCATAACGACCGCCGCCGGTGGCATCTGTTCTAATTCAGGGGAAGGTGCGTCCATATTTTTATCAATCTCCTTATTAATTATCAAAATTATTGCGTGTCAAAAAAGATCATTCGACATATTCTAACGCGCGGTTTCAACAAAAAAAGTTTCACCGAATGCAAATATTCCGCCGTCGATGCTTGTTCTGCTTTGTTCAACGTCTGAAATTAAGAATACAGATTCATCGGGCGTGTCAGTAGCGCGATCGGGTCTTCGACATTTAACGCTTCACGAACGAAAAACGGTTCGCCCGCCGCCGCCGCGATCAAACTACCGAAATAACGCGAACGAAATTCGAGTTCGTCGAGAAAACTCTTGTCCGTCAGGCGCGTTTCCAGATCCGTCGAATCCGGATTATGAAACTGCGAAGCGTGGGCGCGGATCGCCGCCATCTTTTGCTCGAGAAAATCCGAGATATCGACGATAAAAGACGCAGTGACGTGCTGCGAAAAGATATTATGCGCGACCATCGGCACATTGACGCGCGTTTGTCCGAAATCAAGATCATATTTTTGCATCGAAGCGAGGCGCGCCGCTTCGCGAACCAGAAAGGCAATATGATTATGATCGGGATGCGGGTCATCCATCTGATGCGTGAGAATCACTTTCGGCTTCAAACGGCGCAGCACACGGACGAGCTTTGTTCTTGATTCATCGTCCGTAAAAACGTGTCCGTCGGGCAAACCCAAATTTTCGCGAATATCTAACTTTAAGATCCGCGCCGCTTCTTCGGCTTCGCGGGCGCGGATCGCGACGCTGCCGCGCGTTCCCATTTCGCCCTGCGTAATATCGAGCGCGGCGGTTCGGTAGCCCAAAGATTTCATCTTCAAAAGCGTTCCGCCGACGGTTAATTCCATATCGTCGGGATGCGCAAAGATCGCCAGAATGTCTGTTTCCATATTTGATTATTCAAATTTCAAATTAAAAGCCGAACTCCGTTTGACTCAAACCGGAATTTGGAAATTTGTGCAAAAAATTTGCTAAAATTTAATTGCACTAAATTTTAGCAAATTTTTGATCTGAAATCTGTAATTTGAGCTATGAAATTTACGGTATTGGGTTCGGGCAGTTCGGTTCCGCAC
>JBBQOA010000563.1:0-3272 GCA_038330465.1 Pyrinomonadales bacterium | reverse complement strand
GACACTCAGCAAGGCTTGTTCAAAGACGCGCGCCGTGCCTTTGACGCCGCCGAGCAGATGTTCGAGCGACGAATCTTTTTCGGCGTGGTCGATCGCCAAATTGAGATTATCCAAAACCGGCAGAAGCGTTGTCAGAAAACTGAATTGTCCCTGTTTGGCGCGATCTTCCAGAGTTTTTCGCATTCGTTCGCGCATTTCCTGTGTTTCGCGTTCCATCTGCGTTTTGATCTCTTCAAATTTCGCCTGGACGCCGACGAGTTTCGCTTCAGCCGCTTCGCGCCGATCGGTTTCGATTCTGAGCTTATTTTCGAGTTCCGTCTCGCGCATTGATTTCACCTGTTGTTTCGGCGGTTCTTCGTCCGAAGCCGTGTTTTCTTCTTCGTTTTCCTCTAAAATTTCGTCTAAAAGTTCTTCTGTATTAAAATCTTTTTCGTTCATCTTTTTTTTATTAAACCAACTCATAAATTTTGATAAATAATTTTCACCTTTCAGTCTAACAAACCATTTATCTTTTGGGAAAAATTAGCCGCGAACAAACACGAAAGTTCACAAAATTGTGAAACAAGATTTGAACTTCCATTTAACACAAAATTCACTTTTCGCGTCTTTTTGTGTTTGTTCGCGGCTTAAAAAGCCTTACGCTGAAGCCGTTGCCGATTCGGGCGTGAATTTCAACGCGCCGTTTTCGGCGACGACGTGAATCGTCTGTCCGCCGTGAATTTCGCCGTTTAGCAGTTTGATCGCGAGCGGATTTTGGATCAGCGTCTGAATCGCCCGTTTCAAAGGTCGCGCGCCGAATGTCGGATCGTAACCTTCGGTCGAAAGCAGTTCTTTCGCCGAATTTTCGAGGACGATCGCAATTCCGCGTTCCGCCAGATTTTTACGCAATTTTTCGAGCTGTACGTCAATGATTTTTTCGATTTCGGCTTTTGATAATTGTCTGAAAATCACGATGTCGTCGATCCGGTTCAAAAATTCGGGTTTGAAATGCGCGCGCAAAACGTCCATGATCATTTCTTTGATCGGCGTATCGACCAACGCCGCCGATTGAATTTCGCGCGAACCGAGATTTGAAGTCATGATCAAAACCGTGTTTTTGAAATCGATCGTCCGACCTTTTGAATCGGTCAACCTTCCGTCGTCGAGAATTTGCAGCAGAATATTGAAAACGTCCGGGTGCGCTTTTTCGATCTCGTCAAACAATACGACCGAGTACGGACGGCGCCGGACGGCTTCCGTTAATTGTCCGCCTTCATCGTAGCCGACATAGCCCGGCGGCGCGCCGATCATCCGCGCGACCGCGTGTTTTTCCATATATTCCGACATATCGAGCCGGACCATTGCACGTTCGTCGTCGAACATAAATTCCGCCAAAGCCTTCGCGGTTTCGGTTTTGCCGACGCCGGTCGGACCTAAAAAGATGAACGAACCGATCGGTCGATTCGGATCTTGCAGTCCGGCGCGTGCACGGCGCACGGCATTGGCGACGGCTTCCAGGGCTTCGTCCTGCCCGATAATTCGGCGGCGAAGATTTACTTCCATCGAGACGAGTTTCTGCATTTCGCCTTCGAGCATTTTGGAAACGGGAACGCCCGTCCATTTCGCGACGACTTCGGCGACATCTTCTTCGTTGACCTCTTCTTTTAAATAAACGCCGTCTTTCTGCAGATCGACAAGTCTCAATTGTTCGCTTTCAAGTTGTTTTTCGAGAATCGGGATCGTCCCGTATTGCAATTCGGCGGCTTTGTTCAGATCGCCGGCGTTGCGGGCTTGTTCGAGCTGCAATTTCGCTTCTTCGAGCTTTTCTTTGCCGATCCGCATTTTGCCGATCTCGTCTTTTTCCGACTGCCATTTCGCCTTCATTCCGCCCGATTTTTCCTTCAGGTCGGCGATCCGTTTTTCGATGTCTTCAAGCCGCGCTTTCGCCTTTTCGTCGGTTTCCCGCGAAAGTGCCTGCCGCTCGATCTCAAGCTGCAGAATTTCGCGTTCCAAAACATCGATCTCGACCGGCAGCGAGTCGATTTCGATCCGCAGTTTCGACGCCGCTTCGTCGATCAGATCGATCGCTTTGTCGGGCAGAAATCTGTCCGTAATATAACGATTTGAAAGAGTTGCAGCCGCAACGATCGCCGCGTCCGTGATCCGCACGCCGTGATGAACTTCGTATTTTTCCTTTAACCCGCGCAGAATCGCGATCGTGTCTTCGACATTCGGTTCGCCGACGTAAACCTGCTGAAAACGCCGCTCCAAAGCTTTGTCTTTTTCAATATACTTCTGAAATTCGTTGAGCGTCGTCGCGCCGACGCAGCGCAGCATTCCGCGCGCCAGGGCAGGTTTGAGCATATTTGAAGCATCGATCGCGCCTTCGCCCGCGCCCGCGCCGACCAATGTGTGAAGCTCGTCAATGAACAAAATTATCTGTCCGTCCGATTTCTCGATCTCTTTTAAAACCGCTTTCAGGCGGTCTTCAAATTCGCCGCGATATTTCGCACCGGCGAGCATCGAACCGAGATCAAGCCCGACAAGCTTTTTGTTTTTAAGAGTTTCCGGCACGTCGCCCGAAACGATGCGCTGCGCCAAACCCTCGACGATCGCCGTTTTGCCGACGCCCGGTTCGCCGATCAAAACCGGATTATTTTTCGTCCGCCGCGAAAGCACCTGGATCGTCCGGCGAATTTCGTCGTCGCGCCCGATCACCGGATCGAGCTTTCCTTTGCGGGCGCGTTCGGTCAGATCGATCGCGTATTTATCGAGCGCCTGAAAATTTTCTTCGGCATTTTGGTCGGTGATCCGCGAACCGCCGCGCATCTCGATGATGACTTTTTCGACATTTTCTTTCGTGACGCCGTTGGAACGCAGGATCCTTCCCGCATCGCCGGCTTTTTCATCGGCGACCGCGAGCAGCAGATGCTCGGTTGACATGTATTCGTCTTGCATCTTTTCGGCTTCTTTCTGCGCTTCCTGAAAGATCGTGTTGATCCGCGTCGAAAAATATTGCTGACCGCCCGACACTTGCGGGAAACGGACGATCGCCGCCTGCACATCGGTCAGGATCGTGTTGGCGTTCGCGCCGATCTTGCCGAGGATCGGACGCAGCGTTCCTTCTTTCTGCTCAAGCATCGAAGCGAGCAGATGTTCGGGTTCGACCTGCTGATTCTGGTTTTTTTCGGCAACGCCGATGGCTTCCTGCACCGCTTCTTGTCCGCGAATTGTAAATCTGTCAAATCTCATAAGCTTTATGATTACACTTTTAAGTCTTTAACGATAATAAA
>JBBQOA010000562.1:0-3279 GCA_038330465.1 Pyrinomonadales bacterium | reverse complement strand
TCGGGCGCAGTCTGACCTTTGAATAACCCGATTGAACAAGAAAACCATTCTCTGCGG
The DNA here is from genome assembly GCA_038330465.1 of Pyrinomonadales bacterium. Lineage (GTDB taxonomy): Bacteria > Acidobacteriota > Blastocatellia > Pyrinomonadales > Pyrinomonadaceae > JAFDVJ01. The sequence continues at coordinate 3,222 of JBBQOA010000562.1, read as the reverse complement.
ACGTCAAAACCGCCAGATCGTCGGCTAAGATCTCCGCGCCCGCGCCCGCCATTCCGGCGGCGGTCGTCGATTTTCCGGCGGTCGCGTGTCCGAGAAAAGCGACGGCTTTCCCGCCAACTCCGACCACGCTCGAATGCAGACAGATAATCCCGCGCAGACGCATCGTAAAACTGAGGACCGGACCGACAAAATGCGATTCGATATCACTTTGCGCGACCGATTCATGGTGATTGATATAGAGCGTTTCTTTTTTCGGATCGAGCACAAAATTTAGGTTTTCGATTTCTGCGAGCTTAAAACAAACTTTCGTGAATATTCCTTCGTCATTGGCTGATTCCCACATTTCGATATCTCGTAAATGATCAAGCAGTTCGGTTGAAACCGGCTTCCAATCAAAAGCATTATCGGGCGTTGCGCGATTGCTGACATTCCAAATGACGGTCAGATCGACGCGCGAACCGAGCGTTTCATTGAGCAGATTAATTTTACGTGAACTTGAAATATTCAAACCGTAAATTTGGTATTGATACATAAATTAAAGTCGAAACTCGGGAAACTTTCTGAGAAAATAGATCAAATAGACCGCCTGCGGAATTTGTTCGCGGGCAATTTTTTCATTGCTAGTATATCTTTCGGTCTCGGTGACCGGCAACTCCGTCCATTTTTGGATTTTTTCAATATCGAGAATCTGCCGCAAGGGATCGTTCAATTTGAGATCGGCGAGTAATTCTCTGACCGAGCCGATCTGCGCATTAAAACGCCGCAGATAATCAGGCGAAAACGGTGTTTTCGAAGTCCGCCATTGAATCTTCGGCGGCAGAATTTTGTCTAACGCGGCACGCATCAAATAGCGGTAATAGCCGTTTTTGATTTTCAGCCGAAGCGGAACCGCTAAACTGAATTCGATCAGCCTTTTATCTAAAAAAGGATAGCGCAGCTCAACCGGAAACCGACCGATATTTAAGGACGGCGTATCCGCCAATTTCTGCTGCGTAAAAGAGAGTTCGTTGATTTGATTGGTCTGCGTATCCGGCGCGATCCGCTTTCGCAGATAACTTTCGAAACCCTTGTTCTGCAGCAAGCTTTCCGCGAAATCTTTTCGCAGCGGGTGAAATTTACTGACGGGATTTTCGGTTCGCAGTTTTCCGTGTCTCAAATTTATCAAAAATTGCGGCAGCAGCGGATTGATGACATTTGCGCGAATGTTGTAATTGACCGAATCCTGATAGAGCGGCGCGTGCAATTTAAGTTCGCGATAGAGCATTTTCCATTTGAAACTTGTCAACATTTCGGCAAAACCTCCGGTTCCGTGAAACGTCGCGCCGGTTTCGCCAAAGGCGCCGTCAAACAAATATTTCGCGCCGAGCCGGTGAGCTTCGCGATTAAAAGCCGTGTATAGATAATGGCGCGAGCTGATAAACGGCGAATCGAAATTTTCAAATAATTCCGTCAGATCGCTGAACGGTCCGGCTTCGGGCGCCGAAACAAAATTGATTTTGACGTTTGGAAAACTCTTGAACTGCTCGATAAAATCCCGCTCATCGGAAAACTTCAGGTCATTTTTGTCGCCCAGAACGGCGGCAAAAACATTTAATTCCTTATTTTGCTTTTCGAGGATCCGCGACGCCACGCCCGTGATCGACGATGAATCGAGCCCGCCGCTCAAAAGACTCGCCGCCGGTGAATCGAAATCAAGATATGATTTGATGATCTCAAAAAACAATTCGCGAAAAGCCTCTAAGATCTCTTCATCATTTTTGAATGACAAAATATTTTGAGGCGCGGGCTGCCAATATTTATTTGATTTGAACGAGTTTTTATCAACGGTCAAACTCGTCCCCGCCGGAAACGGAACAATATTTTCAAACCACGATTCGTCCGTCAGATAAGTATGCGGTTCGGGCAAGAGAAAGATCGCGAGTTTATTTTGATTGAATTTTTTCGCGACCTTTTGAAATCGGAAAATTCCGCCGGGTTCGCTCGCGCAGATAAAACTCGCCGCATCTTTGTAATAATAAAATGTGCTGCCGCCAAAATGGTCACGGGCACAAAAAAGTTTTTTGTTTCGTGCATCCCAGATTGCAAATGCAAAATCTCCGGCAAGGTGATCGACACACACTTCGCCCCATTTTTGAAAGGCTTCGAGAATTAATTGTTCGTCGGCAAATGTTTTTCGGGGCGACGGTAAAACACCGAGCTTTCGGAAAAGCTCGGTGCGATTGGTTAAAACAGCATCCGCCGTAATTTTTAAGTTATCGTTGATCTGGTGCGGGAAAAATTCTTCAGCCGAAAAATCATTTTCTTTGAAATTAAAAATACCGCTGATTTTGGGCATCATTTAATTTGAGATCCGGCAAAAGATCATAAAACCTTTAAGTCAGCGAAAAAGGCGGAAATCCGCTGCCATCCGTCCCCACTCCGCCCATGTTTAATACGAGTTCAGAAATGCCGCCATAAGTCGTCAGCTTCGGCGATTTATATTCTTTCAATTGTTTCAGTTCATTGTTTTCGACAATCGTCGATTCACACAAAACAGTGTTTTTGTTGTTTTTTTCCATTGGAAGTTCTCCCCTTGTTTGTTTTCTCTGCAATTTGTTATTCAATTAAATATTAACACATAAAGAGTTCCCTAACAAAAGTTGGGATTTTCACGCTATATTTTAGTCAATATCGATTCTGAAAAAGGTACATAATTATCATTGATTTCCGATTCCGTGATGAGGACTTTGCTCTTGTATTCAAGCCAGGAATGCGCAAGGAGCTGATTATTTTTCTTTTTCATTCCGAATTTCAGATCGGTTTCAATGCCTTTTCGTTTGAGCAAAAACCAGAGTGTCAGCGAACGTGCCAGACATTTTCCGAGATAGGGCATTTGTTTGTGAAAAAGATATTGAAAATTTTTATGCCGGCGAACAATTTGCCGTTCATTTTCAGGCGCGCGCAGATTTTCTTTGGTAAAAAATTTCAAGAATCTGAAAGTGCGTTTGAATTTGATGGTTTTTAAACTGATTTGAATGAACGAAACAAAAAATACGATCTTGATAAAAATCAATTTATGAGCGATCGGCAAGGCGAAAAATGTGCGGATTTTGCTGATCATCAGTCCTCGATCACGATCAAACCCTGCTGTTTTAATTCAAATAGCAGCGCCGCCAAATCTTTTTGCAAGGATTCTAAATCGACATCGTATTCACTTTTCAAATTGGCTAATGCCCGCGCCAT
>JBBQOA010000561.1:0-3285 GCA_038330465.1 Pyrinomonadales bacterium | reverse complement strand
CGCGAAATGCGCTGCGTCCGACGGAGCCTTGATTTCCGTCAAGCGGAACGGTCGAGGCAAAGAGCGAACGATCCGGACCGGTGTAAACGCGGCTGTTGGCGGCTGTTTGATTGGTCGCAAAATTATTGCTTCCGTTGGCGTAACTGGCGCGGGAGCTCAAGCCGGTGCCCTGCCGGTCGACGCCGTTCATAAAGACGCTGAAGGGATAACCCGTCTGTGCCTGATAAATTCCCGAAAGCGTCCAGTTTCCGATCAGTCGATTGACAAAACCGTTGGTCGCTCTGAACGGCAGTTCGTAAATAAAATTGAGCACGAAACGATGCCGTGCATCAAAGCTCGAATCGCCGCGTTCGAGTTTGAAACCGCCCGCAAAGCCTGACGAATCACGCGGCAGGCTGCGGTCGCTCGTACCCGTGACCAAAGCATCCGCCGCATCGTCGATCGAATGACTCAAGGTATAAAAACCTTGGATCTGTCCAAGTCCGAAACGCTTGTTCGACAAAGTTTTCGTCACGCGAAGCTGCATCGCATTGTAGCTCGAATTGCCGATCGACGTGATCAAAAACACGCTCGTTTGTCCGAAAGCCTGATTCAATGTGCCGTTCAGATAATTTGTCCGCGGACTCGAACTGACCGGATTGTTTGAACCGGTGATCGCATTGACACGTGCGACACTCGTTAATTGCCCGTCGAGCGAGCGAATCAGATTGGTGCCTTTCGTGCCGACGTAATCGGCTTCGAAAAGAAATTGATTGCCGAGTTCGCGCTGAAAGCCGAAATTCCAGCTCGCGCTGTTCGGCGTCACAAATTTCTTTTGCAAGATATTGTTTCGCGCATTCGGGAAAACTACGGCTAAACCTAATTCGTCGCCTTCCTGCACAAGATTCGTCGCGATTCTGGCAGATAAACGTGCCGTGTCATCGATCAGGAATCCGCCGTCGCCGTTCAGAGGAATTTCCTGAAGGGCAGTTGAAAAAGGCGGATTGCCGCTTGAATTACTAAACAGATTCGTGAAAACGCGGTCGTAGAAAAGTCCGTAGCCGCCGCGAATCGAAGATCTGCCGGGTCCGCCGAACAGTTTGCCCAAAAATCCTTCGTCAAAACTCGGGCTGTAGGCAAAACCAAAGCGCGGCGCGAAATTGTTCCAATCTTTGTCCCACAAACCGATGTTCGGATTATCCGAATTTTTACCGACCGTTTTGAAGGCAAAACCGCCCGCCGGAGTCGGACCGCTCGGGTCCTGATCGATCAAATTTGAAAGCAAACCGTTCTTTTCGTAGGGAACCTGATTGTATTCGTAGCGCAAACCCAAATTCAAAGTCAGATTTTGACGAATGCGCCATGTATCCTGTCCGAAAAATCCGTATTCGTTCGTGCGGTAACGGCGAAAATCGTTGTCCACGCGAGTGCCGCTGCGGTCAAAAAACTGTGTTTGCGTTTGCAAACCGACGATCCCCGACAAAAAGCTCAGATAATCATTGATCAGACCGCCCGCGCCGGTCGTCGGAAGATTTCGGGTCACGCCGCCGCCGTCAGTGTAGCGCACAATCGGAAAACCGAAAGTGGTCGGAAAAGTAAGATCAAGCGTTTCTTGGCGGCTGAAATTGCTCTGCGAATTTGAAAAGATCGAACGCATTTCGCCGCCGAATTTCCAGATATGCGCGCCGCTGACCCACGTCAGCGAATCGCCGATGGTGGTCGTTCCGGTTGTCCGACCCTGAGTGCTGAAATTAACTATCGAAGTGAACGGCGTGATGATATTGATCGCGTTGGCATTTGCCGAACCGAAACTCAAGCTCGGCACACCGTTTTGCGAAAAGACCGAATTGACCGCTTCGTTGATCGCGTTTGAAACCGTCCCGTCGCCCGGACCGTTAAAAGTCGATTTGGCGCGGTTGGTCCCGAACCGAAACTCATTAACAATGTTCGGTGAAATCGTCGAAATCAAATTGAAAGCATAGACCGCGCCCTTTTGCGGGGTGCGCAGTTCGTCGTTAAATTGCGGAAAGGTCGGTGCGCCGAACGAAAAATCGCCCTTCGACCAATTGATGCTGCCCGTCAGAGTGTTTTTATCATTGATGTGATAATCAACCCGCGTCGCGATCGAATCAATATCGTTGCGCGCCGTATAGCCGAATGTGTAATATTCAAAAACTCCAGGCACGGGCGAAGCCAGCGCGCTGCCCGACGGAAGATTCGGCAGCGGAAAAATTCTGTTCAGAATGGCGAGCGAAACCGGGCTGAACGGCAGCGCGACGCCGAGCGAATTGGCGAGATTATTGTTAAAACCGGTCGGCGTGATGTTCAAAACGCCGAAACTTCCGTTGTTGCGGTTGGTTGTCGGGTTATTGGTCGCCGCCGGAGTTGTCAAAATTCCCAACCGCGCGTCGGCAGTCGGAACAAGTTGAAAAACCTGTGCGCCGTTTTTCTGGCGGTCGCCTTCGTAATTGAAAAAGAAAAATAATTTGTCTTTGAGAACCGGACCGCCGATCGAAACGCCGTATTGTTTGCGGTCGAGCGGATCAGTTTTGCCGGTCGTGTCAAAGAAATTACGTGCGCCGAATTTGTCCGAGCGGTAATAAAGATAGGTTCCGCCGTGAAACGCATTGCCGCCGCGTTTGGTCGCGGTCGTCACGATGCCGCCTGTGTTGCGTCCGTATTCGGCATTGAAATTTCCCGTGATAACGCGAAATTCTTCGGTCGCGTCAATGTTCGGCGTCGCAATGCCGCCCGGAATTCCGGGAACATCGGTGTCGTTGTTATCGACTCCGTCAACCAAAAAGTTATTATTGCGTTCGCGTGAACCGTTGACCGAAAAACCGCCGGCGGCTGAATCGGTCTGCACCGTTCCGGGCGCGAGCAAAACAAGCGCGGACGGATTGCGCGATAAAAGCGGTAAATCCTGGATTTTTTGATTATTGATCAAGGTCGAAAGCTGTTGATCGGTGCTGTTGACTTGCGTGGCAATGTCGCCGCTCGTCACCGTGACGGTTTCTTGGCTTCCCCGCGGACTGAGCGTCAAAGCCTGTTCCGTAACGAAAGCCACGGAAATTTGGACGTCTTTGATAGATGCTGCCGCAAACCCCTGCGAACTGGCGGTGATCGTGTAAACACCGACCGAAAGTTTCGAGACAGTGTATTCACCTTGTGAATTAGTGACAACCGCGCGTGATTCGCCGGTCGTCTGGTTTTTTATCTCGACATTTGCTCCGCTGACAACCGCGCCTGTGCTGTCTGAAACGCGACCTCTGATTTCGCCGAGCGAGCTTTGTCCGAAAACTATTT
>JBBQOA010000560.1:0-3302 GCA_038330465.1 Pyrinomonadales bacterium | reverse complement strand
TATTTTAGCGGAATAACTCCCGTGAACGCGCAGATAACTGAAACTTCTTTACGCGGAACAGTTACGGACACGACGGGAAACTTTATTGTCGCCTCGGCGATTGTTGCTCAAAACGAAGCGACGGCGCAGGTTTCAACGACGACGACGAACGAAAGTGGCGAGTTTGTCTTTCCCAGTTTACCGTCGGGAAGTTACACGATTTTTGTTCGGGTACCGGGTTTTAAGACGTTCGAGCAGAAGCGTTTGAAACTAAATGTCGGGCAAACTTCGGGTTTGACGATCAAACTCGAAATCGGCGAAGTTTCGGCGACAATTGAAATTGAAGGCAACGAAAATCTGACGCAAGTTTCGAGCGAAGCCCGAGTTTCCGACACTTTCACGCGCCAATCGATTACCGATCTGCCGATTCCGCAGCGCGACGTTTTTGGACTCGCCAAACTGAGCGCGGGCGCAACCGCGATCGCCGGCGCGGCAAATTCAACAAAACTGACAAATTCGCCCGTCATCACGGTCAATGGCAATCGCTATCGCGGAAATAATTATGTGCTCGACGGTGCGCTCAACGTCAACGCCAATAATACGGGCGAACCGGCGATTGTCCCGAGTGTCGAAGTGATCGAGGAAGTTCAGGTGCAAACCTCGAATTTCTCCGCCGAATTCGGACGCGGCAATGGCTCGGTCGTCAATATGCGGACGAAATCCGGCACCAACGAATTTCGCGGGCAGGTTTGGGAATACAACCGCAACGCCGCTTTGAACGCGCGAAATTTCTTTGCCGCGCAGCGCGCACCGCAGGTTTTCAATCAATACGGCGGAAGTTTCGGTGGTCCGCTTCGAAAAAAGAAAACTTTCTTTTTCGGAAGCTACGAAAGCAGCAAAAATACGCTCGCCAAAGCTCTCTCGTTTCAGGTCGAAACGCCCGAATTGCGCGCCTTTGTCGCCAATACGCGCCCGAATTCGATCGCTAATCGATTATTCCAAAATTTTTCGGCGCCGACGCCGAATCGCGTTGGCAGCGGCTACCAGAATCAAACAAATCTCACCATCAATAATGTCGTCATTCCGGCGACCGGAACAGTTTCAGTAAATTTGCGCGATTATATTCGCTCAGATCAATATTTGGCGCGAATCGATCACTCGTTCAACAAAGACAAGGATAAACTGACATTTCGCTGGATCGCCGAATATCAAAAAGATCAGGGCGGCACGAGTTCTTCGGCGGCGACCAACGGCAAAGCGGTGCGCGGGATGCGCGGATTTTTCGACGGCGCGTTCGGCAATTTCAATTTCGGCTACACCAAAATTCTCAAAAATGCGGCAAACGATCTGCGCTTCTCGGCAGGTTTTAGCAACACCAATCGCGGCAACGACGAGGCTCTCGTGCCGGAAATTACGATCACCGGAATCACTGCGCCGTTTGGCGATATTTTCAATTCACGGACGAAACTTCGGACTTACGAGATTCGCGATACTTTTTCTTTGGTTAAAGGAAATCACACGATCCGCTTCGGCGGCGAAGGTCGTCGGATCTTCAAAGGGCTGTCGATCGGTCCGGCAACGGCGGGAAATTACACTTTTACGAGTCTTTTGAGTTTTATCAACGATCAACCGTTTCGGCAGACTTTAACGGTTAATCCGACGACCGGCGAACCGACGGGTTTTCCGCGATATTTTCGGCTCATCGAAGCCGGACTTTTCGCGCAGGACGATTGGAAAGTCAATCAGCGTTTGAATTTAAATCTCGGCGTTCGCTGGGATTATTTCGGTGACGCAAAAGAAAAGCAGGGCTTGCTTTCTTCGATAATTTTAGGCAGCGGAAACAGTTTCCGCGAACAGATCACAAATGCCGCGATCGGTCGCGTCAAACGGCTTTACAAGCCGGAACTGACAAATTTTTCGCCGCGTTTGGGTTTGGCGTTCGACCCGTTCGGCGATCATAAAACTTCCGTCCGCGCCGGATTTTCGCTCGCGTTTCAGCCGCATCACGGACAGTCGATCGCCGGCGCGCGGGCGCTTTCGCCCGATGCCGTCGCGATCGTTGCGCAGCCAAACACCGCCAATCCGAGTCAAGGTTTCGGAACGCGGATTCTTTACGGAATTCCGGTGCTGTTCAATCCCGAATTTGCGCGCGGGCTTAATCAATTCGGCGGCATTAATCCGCTGCCCGGACAACGTGCGCCGCGTCCGACGGGGTTTGTTGTCAATCCGACGATCAAGACGCAATACAGCGAGGGTTTCTTTTTCAACGTTCAGCGGCAGCTCGGCGCAGGCTGGATCGCCGAAATCGGTTATAACGGAACTTTAGGCGTCAATTTGGAAAGAATTGACGACATCAACCGTTTTGCGGGCGATCTGCTCGACGGCGTCGAAAATCGCTTGAATCCGAATTTCGGAACGCTTCTTTTTGTCACCAACGGCGTCAGTTCGAGTTATCACGGCGCGACGATCGAGCTTCGCAAAAGTTTCTCGAAAGGCTTTTCGCTCCAGACAAATTATCGTTTTTCGAAATGGATCGACACATCATCAGACACTTCGACCGGACAATTTGCCGACAATTCCGAACCGGGCAAAGGCGCCGAGGACATTGATTGTCTGAAATGCGAACGGGCGCGCTCGCTTTTCGATATTCCGCATCGTTTTTCGTTCGCGGGCGTTTGGACGCCGAATCTTTTCAGTAAAGGTCGCAAGGATGTCGTCGCATTTTTGTCTAAAGACTGGCAAATTTCGGCAATTTTTACGGCGCAATCGGGCAGACCTTTTTCGGTTTGGAACGGCGCGGCTTCAAGCGCGGGCGGCGATTATAATCGCGACGGCGGCGGCGGCGCGGTCGGCGGCGGATTTTATGATCGTCCGAATGCGCCGGTTGGAATAAACACGAATTTCAGCCGTAAAGATTTTCTGAACGGACTTTTTCCGGCGTCCATCTTTCCCGCGCCGACGCCCGGAACAAACGGAAATTTGGGCAGAAATACATTTCGCGGTCCAAGTTACGCGACGCTTGATGTTTCACTCGGACGCCAATTTTCGTTTGGCGAAAAGAAAAAATTAATGCTCAAACTTGAAGCATTTAACGCGCTCAATACGGTCAATCTATTTCTGCCGAACGCGGATCTGAGTTTGGCGACCTTCGGCAAATCGACGCAAGCCTTTGAACCGCGGACGATGCAGGCGAGCGCAAAATTTACTTTTTAATATCTCGCCGCGGGTGTACGCATATTTAGGGGATTTGGATTAAAAAAATTCAATTTATTTAAATTTTTGAGCGAAAAAAGGGATGATCAGCGGCGAAAGATTTTTTTAAA
>JBBQOA010000559.1:0-3306 GCA_038330465.1 Pyrinomonadales bacterium | reverse complement strand
GAAATAAATATCAGCACGCGGTTCGTTCGGTTTGGCTTCGAGCGCGAACCGGTATCCGTAGCCCTGCGCTGCGTTGTATTCGCAAAGATAGTTCAAACATTCGCGAAAACGCTTGATCGCGTCGTCCGGGCGGCGGCAGGCATCGGTTTCGACGCCTTCGCGTCCGCCCCACAAAACAAAGGTTTCCGCGCCGAATCCCGCGCCGAGATCCATCGCCTGACAAGTTTTTTGGACGGCGTAGGCGCGCACCCGCGCGTCGTTGGCGGTAAACGCGCCGTCGCGAAAGATGGGTTCGTAAAAAAGATTGACGGTCGCCATCGGAACTTTGATGTTGTTGTCGTCGCAAGCCTTGTGAAAGTCTTTGACGATTTGGTCGCGTTCCGCAGCGGTCGCATCGATCGGAATCAGATCGTTGTCGTGGAAATTGACGCCGTATGCGCCGACTTCGGCGATCATTTCGACGATCTCGACCGGCGAAAGCTTGCGGCGAACCTGTGTGCCGAACGGATCGGCGCCGCGATTGCCGACCGTCCAGAGTCCGAATGTAAATTTATCTTCGGGTTTTGGTGTATATTTGTCGTTATTCATAGATTGATTCTCCTTTATTTTTTTTCGACCCGCGAAACACGCGAAATGACGCTAAACTAAAAAAACTAAAATTATTTATTTGGCGTTTTTCGCGGGTAATATTTTTTTATTCTGTCTCACTAATAATTTTCATTGCCGGACGAAGCGCAGCGTAAAGCAATCGATAGGCTCGGTAATTGCGCTCTAATTTTGCCAACGAATCCGCGTTCGGCGCAATTCGTTCGGCGACGCGAATCGTTTGCGCGCACGCTTCGTCAACCGAATTCCACGCGCCCGCGCCGACGCCGGCGAGGATCGCCGCGCCGAATGCCGCGCCTTCTTCGGCTTCGATGGTTTCGACCGTTTGGGCATAAACGTCCGCCTGAATCTGCCGCCAAAGCAAAGATTTCGCGCCGCCGCCGCCAAGCCTGACGGAAGAAATTTCCGCGCCGAGTTCTTTAAATATCTCGAACGAATCACGCAAACTAAAGGCGACGCCTTCAAGCACGGCACGCGTCAGATGGGCGCCGCGATGGCTTGCCGAGAGACCGACAAAAGCCGCGCGCGCGTGGGCATCGAGATAGGGCGTTCGTTCGCCCATCAAATACGGGAGCCAGATCACGCCGTCCGCGCCGCTTGTCACTTTCGCGGCTTCATCGACCAATTCATCATAAGATTTTCCGGCGCCGAAATTCTCGCGAAACCATTTTAACGAAAGTCCGGCGGCAAGCGTCACGCCCGTGTTATGCCAACGTTCCGGAATCGCGTGGCAGAGCGTGTGAATGCGTCCCTTTAAATCGATCTTCGGCGCGTCCGTGACGGCAAAAACGACGCCCGAAGTGCCGATCGTCGCGCTGACCGTGCCGGCGTGCGTAATTCCCATTCCGATCGCGCCCGCCGCATTGTCGCCCGCGCCCGCGACGACCAAAGTTCCTTCCCGCAAACCGGTTTCGCCCGCGCCGGTCGCCGAAACTTTGCCGGTTATTTCGATCGATTCATAAACACGCGGCAGCAAATTTTTGTCGATCTCAAACGCCGCGAGCATTTCGTCCGACCAACGGCGATTTCGGACGTCAAACAGAAGCGTTCCGGATGAATCGGCAACGTCGCTCGCCATATCGCCCGAAAGTTTGAGGCGGACGTAATCTTTCGGCAGCAAAACCGTCTTTACTTGCGCCCAAATTTGCGGTTCATGCTCGCGCACCCAGAGCAATTTCGGCAGCGTAAAACCCGTGATCGCCGGATTTGAAACGAGTTCGATGAGCCGTTCGGCACCGATCCGGGCGGTGATTTCCGCGCATTGTTTTTCGGTTCGTTGGTCGCACCAGAGCAGCGCCGGACGCAGTGACCGATCATTTTTGTCAAGCAAAACCGCGCCGTGCATCTGCCCTGAAAAGCTGACCGCGCCGATCTCAGACGGTTCAACCGTTTGCAAAACCTCGCGAATCGCCGCCACGCAGGCACGCCACCAATCATCGGGCGATTGCTCCGCCCAACCGATTTCGGGCGATGCGAACGGCGCGTGTTCAGCCGTTGCCGAAGCAAGAATTATTCCGTGTTCGTCGATCACAACGGCGCGTGAACCGCCCGTTCCGACATCAATTCCAAGAAATTTCATTTAATTAACTTGTCCAAAACTTAACAAAATGCAGTGAAATCATTATAATTTATTGTCGCTCTAAGTGCTATTTAAAGCGGTATTTTTTAAGTTCGCTAAATAAGTGATAAATTAAGAGTTTATGGTTGAAAGACTGACAGTCGTCCTTTTTATTCTGCTCTGCTTTTTGCTCGGCTTGTGTCTGACGCTTTTTCCGTGGTTCAACCTGAACGGCGATTGGGGCGACAATTTCCTGCTCATCTTTGTTTCGGAGAAAGCCGGATTACCGCTCTTGAAGACGGCAGTTTCCTCAAACTGGTTTCGCGGCGCGGTGACCGGCATCGGGATCATCAATCTTTTCATCGCCTTTTGGGAATTGGCGCATTTTAACGAAAATGTCGCGATGCTCGAAAATGGCGAACAGGTTAAAAAGTAAAAAGGCAAAAGTGACGCGATTGTTTGGGCAAAAGCCTTTGATCTATTTGATTTCGGACGGCGCGGCAACGGCGGAGAATTATCGCGAAAAATCTCTGCAAATACTTGAACTCGTCAAAAAAGCGGTCGCCGCCGAGATTTCGATAATTCAAATTCGTGAAAAACAGCTTTCCGCGAAACTGGTTTTTGAACTCGCCGCCGAAATCGCCCGCTTGACGAAAAATTCAAAGACGAAACTGCTCGTCAGCGACCGCGCCGACATCGCGCTGGCAGCCGGCGCGGACGGCGTTCATCTGACTTCCGGGTCGCTTTCGGCGAAGATCGTTCGCGCTGTTTTTCCGTCCGATCTGTTGATCGGAGTTTCGGCGCATACTTTGACGGAAACACAAACGGCAAAAAGCTCCGGCGCGGATTTTGCGGTTTTCAGTCCGATCTTTGCGACTGCTTCAAAAGCAAAATACGGCGCGCCGCAAGGAATTGAAAAACTTCGCGAAGTGACAGAAAAAGTCGGCGATTTTCCGGTCATCGCGCTCGGCGGGATCGATCAAAACAATTTTAGCAAAGCCTTAAATGCCGGGGCAGTAGGAATTGCCGCGATCCGTTTTTTGAATGCGGCGGAGAAATTAAACGGAATTGTTGATACAATTCGAAATTACAAAAATGAATAAAAATATCTATCTGAAAATCGGTTTGGTTGGTTTGAGTTT
>JBBQOA010000558.1:0-3321 GCA_038330465.1 Pyrinomonadales bacterium | reverse complement strand
CGAGAATTTTGAATATCCGTCGGGCACCGGTCTGGGATATTATCCGGCGACAATAAACTTTACGCCGCTGACTCTTCAAAAAAACAAGGCAAGTCAAAATCTCGGCGTTAGTTCGTTCACCGTCAAGGCTAATGATGGTGCCTTAACGGGCGTTGATACGAGTCAGTCAATCAATGTCAATTGGACGCTTAATTCTTTCGGTGTTTCGCCGGCGGATTTGACTTTAGGTTACACGGACGAAAATTTTCCGGCGACGGCGATTGAAGAAAACTTCCAATTTATCCGCCGTGAAAGTGGTTTAAACACGTCGTTTGCGCCTTCGACGGTTGATTCGTTTTTCAATACATTCAAACTAAATAACGTCAGTTCGTTTTCCGATTGGGCTTTGGGCGCACTTGCGCCGACCGCCGCCGCGGCGGCAATCAGTGGCAGAGTTTTGACACCAAACGGCATCGGGATCAAAAATGCAACGGTTGTTTTGACGGGCGGAAACTTAACCGAACCTGTTTATTCGCGGACCGGCACCTTCGGTTACTATAATTTCCCGCAAGTTCTTGTCGGTCAAACTTACGTCGTGACGGTCAATTCAAAACGCTTTACTTTTTCAAATCCGAGTCAGATAGTTAGTCTGCAAGACAATCTCGAAGAATTGGATTTTGTGAGCGATGCACCGTAAGTAAAAGGTTGGAAATAACATACTCCAACAATCTCTTGACGCGAATCAGTAGTTGGGATACAGGTTGAAATAAGGTGATTTAACTCTCTCTCTGCGTTCTTGGTGCCTCTGCGTGAGAAAATGTTTTATGCAGAGGCACCAAGAACGCAGAGAGAGTTAAAGAGAGAAGCACCTTTAGTATCGGCAAATTATTTCAACTCCTGATTCGCATTGCTAATGATGCTCCAAAATGCCTACAAACTGTTTTGGTGGAGTAGTTTATTTTGAGTCTGTTACTAAGCAAATCCTATACCGCCCAGTAATGTTCTTAAGTAACTGATTGGATAAAAAAACAAAAATAATTTATGCAAAATAGAATCGAAGTTTTCAAACAGATGATCGAAGCCGACCCGTCGAATACGATGGTTTTGTTCGGTTTGGCGAATGAATATCAAAAAATTGAGGATTGGCAAAACACGGTCGCGACGCTCGAAGATTATCTGGCGAAAGCGGACGACGAAGGCGCGGCTTACGGAATGCTCGCGAAGGCTTACGAGCGAACGGGCGCGCGTGAAAAAGCAAAAACTGCCTTTGAAAAGGGAATCGAAGTTTCAATGGCGCACGGTCATCCTTCAATGGCGGGCGAATATCGAATGACGCTCGATCTCGATTACAGCGATTAAAGTTTGTCAGGGCAATTGACTTAAAAATTCGGTTGGATCAAATGTGACCTTTAAGCGCTTGACGACATTTCCGCTGCTGTCCAAAAGCCAGAGATTCGGAAAACCTACGGCTTTGTGTTTTTTAAGAAATTCGGTGCCTTCCGGTGATTCATATTCGAGCCGCGAAAACAAAAATTTTTCGTTGATCGTTTGTTTGACCCGTGCGTCAGAGAAAACGTCGTTATCAAGGCGGCGGCAGGTCGGGCACCAGATCGCCGAAACATCGACCAGAACAAGTTTGTTTTCCGCTTTCGCCTTGGTCAAGGCTTCCGCGAGCGGCAAATTGGTCAGCGCGGCTTTGGCGAGCGCCTCGCGTCCCCAATAACTTTGGACTTCGACATTGATAAAATAGGCGGAAACCGCGACCAGCGCGAAGATAATGATTGAAATAAGATTACCTGATAAAAACTTTTTCATATCGATTTAATGGCTTTTCGAAAAAGCGGCAAGCAACAAACGGGAACGATCATAATCCGGAATTTTTTGTTTTTGTTTGCTTTAATTTTATCCTACTCGTTTTTGTTTAATAAAGAAAGATGCCCACAAAACCGATATTTATTCCGTCCTCAAGGAATTGATCGGTCAGCCACAAAGAAATTCCTGAAATTGCTCACTTTTGGTATCTTTGGTATTTTATTAATTTACACAATTATTATAAATATTTATCAAAACAGGAATTTTAAGTATGGCAACAGCAGCAGAGAAAGCCGGAAGCACGGCGAAAAGTAATTTGAAAAGCAATCCGAAAACGCCGTTGAAAGATGGAACAAAGATTGTCGAAAAGCCGAAAAGAACGGAAGCCGACGGCTTTAACAAAAACGAAACCGTCATCAAAACGGCGAAATCCGTGAAGCCTTCCGCATCGTCGAAAACGAAAAAAACAGCGAAAAATTATGGCGGGCTGGACGCGCAAACGCTCGTCAAAATGTATCGAACGATGTATATGTCGCGTCGCGTTGACGACAAAGAAATTCAATTAAAAGGTCAGAACAAGATATTTTTCCAGATTTCGGGCGCCGGACACGAAGCCGTGCTGGTCGCGGCGGCACAGGCGATGAAACCCGGGTATGATTGGTTTTTTCCGTATTACCGCGACCGCGCGCTGATGCTCGGGCTTGGAATGACGGCGCAGGAAATGCTTTATTCGTCGGTCGGCGCCGAACTCGACCCGAATTCGCACGGGCGGCAGATGCCTTCGCATTGGGGACATAAGGCGCTCAATGTTCCGTCGCAGTCGAGCTGCACGGGTTCGCAGGCGCTCCACGCGGTCGGCGCGGCGGAAGCTTCGTATCGCGCTTCGCTTCTGAAAACTTTGCAGGACAAGATCGACGGTTTCAAAGGCGATGAGGTTGTTTATATGTCGGTCGGCGACGGCACGACGAGCGAGGGCGAATGGTGGGAAGCCCTCAATTCGGCGTGTAATCTGAAATTGCCGGTGATCTTTGTCGTCGAAGATAACGGCTACGCTATCAGCACGCCGGTCGAAGTGAACACGGCGGGCGGCAGTATTTCCGAATTGGTCACGGGTTTTCCGAATCTTTTGATCCAAAAATGCGACGGCACGAATCCGATCGAAAGTTACGAAGCCTTTGAAAAAGCCGTCGAATTTTGTCGGGCGCGCAAAGGCGCGGCATTCATTCACGCGACAGTCGTCCGTCCGTATTCGCATTCGCTTTCCGACGACGAAAAACTTTATCGTCCCGAAGAAGAACGTCAAAAGGACGCGGCGATCGACCCGATCAAAACATTCGCCGAATTTTTGATGACCGAAGGCATCATCTCGTCGGAAGATCTGGAAAAACTTCGCAAAGAAGTTGATGCGGAAGTCACCGCCGCCTCGGATATTGCGATTGCCGCACCGCAGCCGGCACCCGAAACCGCTTTTCGAAATGTCTATTCGCCCGATGTCGATCCGACCTCAAAAGATTTCGACACCGAAGACGG
>JBBQOA010000557.1:0-3323 GCA_038330465.1 Pyrinomonadales bacterium | reverse complement strand
GAAACTCCGCAGGCAAAAGGCGACGACACGGCGCTTTTGATGTACACTTCGGGGACGACCGGCACACCGAAAGGCGTGCCCTTGACGCACGGCAACATCACCGCCGAACTCGACGGCATTTACGAGGTCTTAAAGCTCACCGAAAAGGAAAAAATTCTCAGCCTGCTGCCGCTTTTTCACGCTTACCTGCAGATCGTCAATCTCTGGGTCGCAACGACTTACGGCGCGGAAGTCGGTTATTTAAAGGAAATGACGCCCGACGAACTTGGCAAGGCGATGCGCGAATTCAAGCCGACAATGCTGACGACTGTGCCGCGTCTCTGGTATCTTTTTCACAAAAAGATCTTCGACGCCGTTGCCGAAAAGCCGAAGCCCGTGCAAATTTTGTTCAAAGGAATGCTCGCCGCCAACGGTTTTCTCCGAAACAATTTGAAGATCAATCTCGGCAGCACACTTTTCGGCAAAGTGCAGGAATCTTTCGGCGGCAATCTGCGGTTTGCCGTGACCGCCGGTTCGCGCTTTGACGAAGCGGTCGCCGAAGATTTTTTCAAGCTCGGTTTCACGATCATTCAAGGCTACGGTCTGACCGAAACTTCGGGCGCGGCAACGGCGACCTACGAAACCGATAACCGCGTCGGTTCGGTCGGCAAACCGTTTTTCAACGCCGAAGTCAAAATTGACAAGCCCGACAAAGAAGGCGTCGGCGAAGTTTTGATTCGCGGCGCGATGGTTTTCAAAGGCTACTACAAAAATCCGCAGGCGACCAAAGAATCATTTACCGAGAGCGGCTGGTTTCGGTCGGGCGATCTCGGCAAATTCGACGCAGACGGGCATCTCTTCATCGTCGGGCGCGCGAAAGATGTGATCGTGCTGCCGAACGGCAAAAATGTTCATCCCGAAGACCTCGAAGTTCATTATTTAAAATCGCCGCTCGTCGAAGAACTCGCGATTCTCGGCGTCGAAGACAAATCGGTCGGCAAGGCGGGCGCGGAAAAATTGGTCGCGGTCGTTGTGCCGGATTTTGCATATTTGAAACAGGCGAAGATCGCCAATTCGCAAACGGCGATTCGTTTCGATCTCGACACATTGGGGCGCGAATTGCCCGAATATCAGCGAGTTCGCGAATACATCGTCCGCGCCGAACCGCTGCCGCGCACGGCAACGCGCAAGATCAAACGCTTCGAACTCCAAAAGGAGATCAAGGCGGGAAAGATCTCGTCCGGCGAAAAACCGCCCGAAAAGGTGTGGACTTTGACCGACGAAGATAAAGCGCTGCTCGGATCGAACATTGGCAAAGCGGTCGCGGACGTCATCAAACGCAACGCCAAAGACGCCGCAGTTATTCATCCGCAGATGAATCTTGAGATTGATCTCGGCTTGGATTCCCTGGCACGCGCCGAAGTTTTTGCCGCGCTTGAAAATGCTTTTGCGACCGAATTTGAAGGCGAAGAAGCAGCGCAGGCTCTGACGGTTAATGATGTCATCGAACTGGTTCGCAAAGACGCCGGAATTATCGAGCAAAGCCAGCCGATCACAACCGATCTGAATTGGTCGAAAATCGTCAAACAAGCCGCCGACGAGATGCCCGAACTGCGTTCCGTACTCAAAAACCGACCGTTTTTTTCGCCCTTCGCGTTTACGGTTTACAAAGGCTTTAACCTTTTCTGCAAAGGCTTTCTGCGCCTTGAGGTAGAAGGCATCGAACATCTTCGCGAGCTCGACCGTCCGTTTTTGATCTGCCCGAATCACCAGAGTTTTCTCGATCCGTTCGTGCTTTGTTCGACCTATGATTATGACAAATTCAAAAACACGTTTCACGTCGGCGCGAGCGAATTTTTCAACAATCGCTTTATGAAATGGGTCGCGCTGATGCTTCAAACCGTGCCGGTCGATCCTGACACGCAATTGATGAAAGCAATGAAAGCGGGCGCGATCGGACTCAAACACGGCAAGATCTTGAACATTTACCCCGAAGGCGAACGCGGATTTGACGGCGATCTCCACGAATTCAAAAAAGGCGCGGCGATCCTCGCGACCGAATTGGATTTACCGATCCTGCCCGTCGCGCTCGACGGTTTGCAAAACGTCTGGGCACGAAATTCGTGGCGCATCCGCCCCGCCAAAGTCAAAATAAAATTCGGCAAACCTTTCTACGCAAAGGATATTTTGTCATTATCAACAGCGCCTGCGGATGAGTTGGTAATGTCAGAACCATCTGCGTCAGCGGATGGCTTGATGTCAGAACCATCTGCGGTAGCGGATGGTTTAATTCCCGCGTCAGAAAAATCAAACTTGAAACTTCAACCGCCTGCCATCGCAGACAGCACTGACACGACGCTTCAGCCGCCCGCTGCCGTATTAAATTCTTCCGACCTTTCGGCGGATCAAAAATACGAGATCGTCATCAAGCATTTGAAAAACGAAATCGCCGAAATGATCGCGGATTTGCGGAAATAGCGTTTTGACAATTTTCTAAAACAATCAACAGCGAAAATCTGAATAGCAATTTTTCAAATTCCGATTGAGAAGTTAGAGAATATGCTGAAAGCAAATAGAAAATTATTTTCCGCTTAATCCTCATAAATAAAAACAATCAAGAAAAAATTTGCAAGTTTGATTAACACCAAGCGTTCTACTGAAAATCTTTGAGGAGGAATTTTGCGTTATGAAAACAAATATTTTCAAAATTGTTTTAGTTACCATCGGTTTAGTTCTGCTCGCCGCCGTGCTTTATCTTTATCGTCCGGTGTCAAACAATTACACACGTGTGACGGTTGTCGGTGAATCGCAAACGGATGTGCCGCCCGACACGGCAGTCGTTTCGTTTTCAGTTATCACGAAAAACGCGCAAGCCGTTGCCGCCCAGCAGGAAAATGCACGGAAAATCGAAGCCGTGATGAAAGCCTTGCAGGAAACGGCAAACGGCGCGAAGCAGGAAGTTAAAACGAGCAATTACAGTCTTACTCCTGAAGAGGATTACTCGTTAAAAGGATTGTCGAAAATCATCGGCTACGAAGCGCAGAATACGGTTACGGTGACGACTGACAGTTTAGATCAGGTCGGCGCGCTGATCGACGCGGCAACTAAAGCCGGAGCAAACAGCATTCAGGGTATTTCGTTTGTTCTGCGCGACGACAGCAGCAAACGTGGCGGCGCGCTCGGAACAGCGACAAGGCAAGCGATGGCAAAAGCCGAAGCGATTGCCCAATCGTTAGGCGGAAAAATTATCCGCGTCGTCGAAACCGTCGAAGGCGGTTCGACGCCGACTCCAATCACATATGCAACACCAATGATGGCAGTCACTAATTCTATGGCAAAATCTG
>JBBQOA010000556.1:0-3330 GCA_038330465.1 Pyrinomonadales bacterium | reverse complement strand
AGCGGCGGCGTCATCCGCAGACCGCTGATGCCGGCGCTCGAAGCGGTTGATATTCAAGCCGAAATGGGAATTTCAAAACAAAAGGAAACGATTGATGAAGACGAAGAAAATAGCTGAAATAACCGAAGGCATTCTGATCGGCGATCAGGAAGTTGAAATTTTACGCGTCGCTAGTGTTGAAAAAGCCGTCCAAAACGAACTGGCATTTCTCGAAAAGAGCGAAAGTTTTCTTCCGTCCGACGCGGATTGTTTAATTGTTCCTGAAGATTTCGGCGCGGAAGTTTCGATCCCGATCATTAAGGTCAAAAATCCGAAGCTCGCTTTTGCCAAAATCGCTGCCGAATTACATCCGTTCAAATGGCGTTCGGATTGGCACAAAACCGCCGTCGTGGCTGAAAATGCGGACGTCCGCGCAAGTTTTGTCGGAGCTTTTGCAAGCATCGGCGAAAATACAACGATCGGCGAAGGTTCGCAAATTCTCGACGGCGTCAGGATCGGCGACAATGTGTCGATCGGCAAATGCACGATCATCCATCCGAATTCAGTTATTTACGACAATGTTTCGATCGGCAACGATTGTCTCATCCACGCCGGCGCGATCATCGGCGCTGACGGGTTCGGTTTTGTCCGCGACGGCGCCCGCGGCTATGTCAAATTCCCGCAAATCGGTTCGGTCGAGATCGGCGATGACGTCGAGATCGGCGCAAATTCCTGCGTTGACCGCGGCGCGCTCGGCATCACGCGGATCGGCAACGGGACAAAGATCGACAATCTCGTCCAGATCGCGCACAACGTTCAGATCGGCGAACGCGTCGTGATCGCTTCACAAACCGGAATTTCCGGCTCGACCGTCATCGAAGACGATTGCGTGATCGGCGGACAGGTCGGTTTCGGCGACCACGCGACCGTTAAATCAGGCGCGGTGATTGGTTCGCAAGCCGGAGTTTTGCCCGGAAAGATCGTCCGCGCGGGCGTTTGGTGGGGCACGCCCGTCCAGCCGCTCGACGAATACAAACGGCAAAACGCGCACGTCAAAGGTTTGGGCAGATTAAAGGAAGAAGTCAAAGAATTAAAAAAACAAATCAAGGAAAAAATTTGATAATCTATGAAATTTTCGTTTGAGGTCGGTCACGGCGAACCGCATAAGGTCGAATTTTACTGGGGACAGATGTTCGGGACGCTCGAAATCAAGGTTGACGGCAAGGTCATCGACGAAAAGAGTTTTTCGCTCTTTTCGCCGGCGAGCATTGCGGCGCCGCTCGAAGTTCCCGAAGATGAAAAACTGAATTTCGGCATTATCGAGGTCCAACTGGTTGAAAAATGGTCGTTCGAGGTCGGCATCTACGAAAAACACAAGGTCCGTATCGAAAAACGGCGCGCGAAAGTTCTGGCGGGTTTGCGACCGCATAAATACCGCGTATTTATTGATGAAGAGTTATTTGAAACACATCACGGTTATTGAACCGATCACTTGTTTTGCTTGACCGCTGTCCGTAAATTATTAATAATATGTTCACAAAACCCGATATAGCTTCCAATATATATGCCAAACCCCGAACCCGACAACGCGGTCCAAATTACATTTCACGATGGTTTTATACATATTTTGCATCCCGATAATTTTATGGTTTTACCCGAAGAATTGGAAGGGCTTTGGCTCTCTCTCGCCGAAGCTTGCAAAGTCTATGATTGTCAAAAAGTTCTCAACGAAGGAAATTTGGATTTAAGTAAATTAAGAGGTTATGACGCTTACAGCGCGGGCGCGCAAGCCGGCGAAATCGACGGTTTGCGAATGGCTTGTCTGTTTCAGAATCATCAACCGAATGAAAAGGACGAATTTTTCAAAACCGTCTCCGCCAATCGCGGCTCAAAAGTCGAATTTTTCAACGACCGCGCCGAAGCTCTGAAATGGCTGGAAGTTGATGAAAGTGAATAAACCGCTAAATTCCCAATTCTCGCAAAATAAATTCCGCCGCTCTTTTTGAGGCGCCGCCGTGACCGAGTTTGTCAGTCACTTCGCGGAGTCGAGCGCGCATTTTTTGATTCGTTGCCGGTTCGAGCAAACGAAAAAGCTCGTCCGCCAGAGTTGGCGCCGTAAAATCATCCTGAATCAACTCTTTGGCAAGCCGTTCTTCGGCGATCAGATTGATCAAACCGAAATGCTCGACCGAGATCAGCGGACGCAGCAATTTGTAATTGAGCTGCGACGATTTATAGACGATCGCGAGCGGTGTCCCGATGATCGCCGTTTCGAGTGTTGCTGTTCCGCTCGTCACCGCCGCCGCGTCCGCCGCGTTGAGCGCCTCGTGAGTTTCTCTCTGCACGGTGATAATTTTTGCTGCTTTCAAATGCGGATTTTTTTGAATCTCCGCAAATGCCGCTTCGACCTCCACCGTTTTCCGCGTCGAAGCAAGCGCGATGACGAATTGCAGTGCGGCGTTTTGACGGTTCATCAGCGCGGCGGTTTCGAGCAGAACCGGCAAAATTCTCGTGATTTCCTTGTGACGGCTGCCCGCGAGCAGCGCAATGATCGGTTTTGCCGGATCGAGCGCGTGTTTCGCGCAAAACTCTTCCTTCGTCATCGTTGAATAAACCTCGCGGACCGTCGGATTGCCGACATATTCGACGTGCGCAATTCCTGCCCGCGCATACCAATCTTTTTCGAACGGAAGAATCGTCAAAAGCAGATCGATATATTTTTTGACCGATGAAGCGCGGTATTTGCGCCACGCCCAGAGCTGCGGCGAGATGTAATAGATTATTTTCAATCCCTTCTTTTTGAGCGTTTTGGCGAGTTTGAGATTAAAATCGGGAAAATCGACCAAAATCACCGCGGCGGGGTTTCGCTCGATCGCCGCGCGTTTTAATTTCTGAAAATCTTTCCAGAACATCGGCAAAGCGCGGGCGATCTCCGTCAGACCGACGATCGAAAAATCATCGGCGTTGACCGTTTCTTCGACGCCCGCCGCGCGCATTTGATGGCTTGCCGCGCCGAAAAACTCAAAATTCGCTGCGGGCGCCAGTTCGCGAAGTGCCGCGACGAGTTTTGCCGCGTGACCGTCGCCCGATGATTCGCCCGCGACGATCATTATTTGACATTTATCAATTATCATTTATCATTTATCGAAATTCCGAACCAAAGCTTTTTGACTGACTTATAAGCAATTATCTTCATAATAATCTGCATTCTTTCGCCGAATGGTCAATGATAAATGATATTTGCGAAATGTAAAACGACAACCATTTTCAACTTTTCCTGCATCAAAGGTTTTGTTTTTCAAACACGATTGCAATTTTAATTTGATACTTGCCTTGCAGAACGCATTTTTT
>JBBQOA010000555.1:0-3330 GCA_038330465.1 Pyrinomonadales bacterium | reverse complement strand
TGATGATGATTTGCTCGAAGACACGGAAAATCCCGAATTTGCGATGATTCACAGCGGTCGCCACGTGCCGATTTACAGAAAGCTCGGACAATTTCAAACAAAGCGTCTGCGCGAGATCGTTTACGCCGTCCTCGACAATCTCGACAAATCTTCGGTTGACGATAAATTGCCGCCGGATCTGATTGAGCGGCAAAATCTCGTTTCGCGTTATCAAGCGATCAAAGAAATTCATTTTCCGCCTGATGACGCGAGCATTTCCGAATATTCGATGGCGCGCAGCGAGGCTCATAAACGTCTTATTTTTGAAGAATTCTTTTGGGTTTCATTCGCGCTTCAGCTAAAACGCGGCGAACGGACAAAAGAACCGAAAGGCACGATTATCGAGATTTCACCGACGACTTTTGAGCGTATCGAAAACCTTTTGCCATTCAAATTGACCGGCGCTCAGGAACGCGTGATTGACCGCATTTTCGACGATATGCAGTCGAATGCGCCGATGAACCGGCTTGTTCAGGGCGATGTCGGCAGCGGCAAAACGATCGTGGCTTTCCTCGCGATGTTCGCCGCGATGGAAAACGGTTATCAAGCCGCGCTGATGGCGCCGACCGAAATTTTAGCCGAACAGCACGCCCGCAATGCCCGAAAATTATTCGCCGCGACCAATTACCGGGTTGATCTGTTGATCGGAAGTTTGAAAGCCGCAGCTAAACGCAAAGTTCAAACCGACATTGCCAACGGCGAAATTCATGCGATCATCGGAACTCACGCGATCATTCAAGATGCGGTTGAGTTTGAGAAATTGGGTTTGGCGGTCGTTGATGAACAGCATCGTTTCGGTGTTCTCCAGCGCGCCGAACTTCGCGCTCGCGGTTATAATCCCGATATTTTGGTGATGACCGCGACACCGATCCCGCGCAGTCTGGCGATGACGGTTTACGGCGATTTGGATGTTTCGGTGATCGACGAGCTGCCGCCCGGAAGAACGCCGATCAAAACCGTCGTTGTCGGTGAAGACCGTCGCGGCGGCGTTTATAAAGGCATCGAGCGCGAAATAAATCTCGGACGGCAGGTTTATGTTGTTTATCCTTTGATCGAAGAATCGGAAAAAATGGATCTGAAAGCGGCGACGAAGATGTTTGAAGAACTGCGCGACGAGATCTTTCCGACATTTTCGGTCGGTCTACTGCACGGAAAGATGAAGGGAAGTGAAAAAGAAGAAATAATGCAGAAATTCGAACGCGGCGAAACACATATTTTGGTTTCGACGACCGTCATCGAAGTTGGCGTTGACGTGCCGAATGCGAGTTTGATGATTATCGAACACGCCGAACGTTTCGGTTTGTCGCAGCTTCACCAGCTTCGCGGACGAGTCGGGCGCGGAGCCGAGCAATCTTTTTGTGTTTTATTAACGGGTGATAAAAAAACGGCGGTCGCCAGAGAACGTTTGGGAATTATGGAAGAAACGACCGATGGCTTTCGGATTGCCGAAAAAGATCTGGAAATTCGTGGGCAGGGCGAAATATTGGGAACGCGTCAATCGGGCGTCCAAACTTTCAAGATCGGCAATATTATTCGGGATCTAGAGATTTTGGAAAAGGCACGAATCGAAGCTGAGTTATATCTCACACAAAAGCGTTTGACCCAAGAAACATCAAAGTTAATCGAGTTTGCCAGAGCCGATTCACGGTTTCGTTTGGCGGGCATTGGCTGAAACTGAACGGTTTTCGGACAAGTTTTTGAAAATAATCTTAAAATTTAGTGATTTAAATATTGAATTTTAGAGTTAAATGAGGTTATAGTTTTAGATAAGACTTCTGGCAAATAATATTTTTTATTGTAAGTAACGAATTTTTCTAAAGGACAAATTAAAAAAACGAATCAAAATTGATTTCATTTTGTTTGAAGTCGCTATGGAACTGTTTTTGTTTTTGAGGTTTGTTAAATCAAAT
This sequence comes from Pyrinomonadales bacterium, assembly GCA_038330465.1. GTDB lineage: Bacteria > Acidobacteriota > Blastocatellia > Pyrinomonadales > Pyrinomonadaceae > JAFDVJ01. The sequence goes on along the minus strand of JBBQOA010000555.1, from coordinate 1,381 downwards.
CAGGGGCAGTTTTGGCTCCCCAAAGGGTCTTATAACTCATTCTATATAAAGGATATGTGAAAAAAAATGGAAAACCGACGACAACCAACAAACACTTCAACTCCTTTGAATCGAAATAAAAATTTTCGGAAAGAGGGCGACAGAACAGCAGGGACCGGAAATTATCAAAATCGTGATCGAAACTTTCAGCCGCGAGGCGATAGATTTCAGAAAAGTGACAGCTTTCAACCCCGAGACGGAAAGTATGTCAAGCGAGATGGTCGATTTCCACCCCAAAACGACAGGTTTCAGCCAAAGGGACGCTTTACTCCAAGAGGCAAACCCGTTCCTCCTTGGAAAAAAGAAATCAATATTCGAATCGTTTCGGATATGCAGGTAACTGACGGAAAACACAAGGGTAAGTATTTGAAAAGTACGACCTCAACCAAAGTTACACTGACGTCACGGCGCATCCGCGAAGTGATGTTCAAAATTCTTTTCCGGCGCGTCCGTGCCAAAAGATTTTTGGATCTTTGCGCGGGTTGCGGAATGGTCGGGATCGAGGCGATTTCACGCGGTTCGATCATTTCGACATTTGTCGAACGATCTTCAAAAATGTGCAGTTTTATCAAAGAAAATCTTAAAACCTGCGGCATCAAAGAAGGACACGGCGAAGTTGTCGAGATGGAAGTTGCGCCGTTTCTTAAAAAAATGTCGAAACGCCGCCGCTTTTGGGACGTGGTATATTTCGATCCTCCGAATAATTCAAATTGCGAGGAAATTTTGAAATACCTGAGCCGCGGCGCGTCCGTGTCGCCGGGCGGAGTTTTGGTCATTGAACATCACTCAGATATGTTTTTCCCCGAAAAAATCGGTATCTTAAAACGATTTCGAGTGGTTGTTCAAAGTGAAACTACGATCAGTTTTTACGAACGAAAATAGACGTGTTTGAGTGTGCAAGAGTAAAAAGTTATCGAAAGAGAGTGCTTTTTTGATGTTACTTTTGACTCACAACTGCTGTTATGCGAATAATTTCCGGCTTATATCGGGGACGTGTGCTGAAAAGCCCGTCCGGCAGTAATACGCGCCCGACATCTGACCGTTTGCGCGAAACTCTCTTCAATATTTTGCAAACAAAAATTGATTCCGGCACGCGCTTTCTCGATTTATGCGCGGGGACGGGCGCGGTCGGAATCGAGGCAATTTCACGCGGCGCAAATTTTGCAGGTTTCGTCGATAAATCGCGTCGCGCTTGTGCTTTGATCGAAGAAAATCTTGATTTACTTGCCATTCCCGAAGCTAAAACCGAGATTTTTCAAAATTCGGCGGAAGAATTTTTGCGGAAAACGGATGAGAAAAACAAGTCGTGGGACGTTGTGTATTTTGATCCGCCGTATCAGGA
>JBBQOA010000554.1:0-3336 GCA_038330465.1 Pyrinomonadales bacterium | reverse complement strand
GAAAACGGTGCTAAATTTGTTCCTTTGACAGAAAACGATGAAGGACGCGCGATAAGATACGTTTTTAATGAAAAAACAAATGTCGATTCGGTCGTCATTCCGGTCGGCACTTCGGTTGAGGGCACTATTACTAAATGTGCCGAGAAAAATCTTTGTGTGATAACCGATGAGGAAATTCTGGTTGGTGATTTCGTTATTCCGAAGGGAACCAAAGTAAAGGAACTGGTCAGCGGTGAAGTGGGTTCATCGGATCTGGATAAACAATTGATCGTCACGACAGCGGTCGAACCATTTACGCTTTATGTAACAGTTTCGATGTATGCGGCAATTGCGGTGTCGGTTCCGTTTCTGTTATGGCAAATTTGGGGATTTATTTCACCGGCTCTGTATAAACACGAACGCCGATATGTCACGCCATTTATCGGTCTGTCAACGGTTTCATTTGTGATCGGCGCGGCTTTTGCTTATTATGTTTTGTTTCCGCCGGCGGTCAGATACTTGATAGGTTTGGGGCAAGATTTTACGGTAATGCTCAAGGCAACCGACTATTTTGATTTTATAACGTTGATCATGCTGGCAATGGGTTTGATCTTTCAGATGCCGGCAATTACTTATGTATTGGCAAGAATCGGGATTGTTTCGGCAGGATTTTTATTGAAAGTCTGGAAGTTTGCGGTAATCATAATTTTGATTCTTGCAGCCGTCATATCGCCGACGGGTGATATTCCAAATATGATGTTATTTGCCTTGCCGATGACGGTTTTGTATATCTTTTCGATTCTGATCGCGTGGTTTTTTGGGAAGAAAAGACAAAAAGAGCCAAATGATTAGGTGAAAGCAACCATTTACACAGCATAAAGCATCTTGAATTATTGACTAATACTGTCTAAAATCTTAGAAGAAAATAAATCTGAAATTAAAAAAAGCGGATAGGCAATTTAATTGCGAAAAGAAGAGGAGTTTTACCGTTATGTCCAAGATAAAAAACATTCGAAATCTGGTTTTGGCATCAGCTATATTAACAACCAGTGTGTCGGTCGGTTTTGCCCAGAAACCCGAAAAAACGCCGCCGAATCAAACACCTGATGAAAAAGTAAGAAATTTTAAAGTTGAAACCAAAAAAGTCTATCAAGATTGGGTCAACAAGGACGTTTCTTACATCATCACGAATGAAGAAAAAAAGGCTTTTAAGCAATTAAAAACCGATGAAGAGCGTGAAAACTTTATCGAGAATTTCTGGCGCCGCCGCGATCCAAATCCGGACACTGAAGAAAATGAATACCGTGAAGAATTTTACGAACGAATTGCCTACGCCAACGAGCATTTTGCGTCCGGCATTCCGGGTTGGATGACCGATCGAGGAAGAATTTATATAACTTGGGGCAAACCGGATTCGGTCGAATCGCATCCGTCGGGCGGCGCGTATGATCGCCCTAGTTATGAAGGCGGCGGTTCGACGACCACCTATCCTTTTGAAACGTGGTTTTATCGACATCTTGATAATGTTGGTGACGGAATTGAAATTGAATTTGTCGATCCAACCGGAACGGGTGAATATCGGATCGCTCGTGATGCGGATGAAAAAGATGCGTTGCGCACAGTTCCGGGGGCGGGTCTGACAACGGCTGAAGAACTTGGGTTGAGCACAAAAGGCGACCGGATCACGGGACAGAATCAAGGCGGATTGAATTATCAGCGTGAACAAGATACACCGTTTCGGCGGCTCGAAATTAATACCGCTTTGCAGCGTCCGCCGCAAGTAAAATATGGTGATTTGCAGAATATAATAGGCGCTGATTCAGGGGTTATTGACAATAATCCGCTAGACTTCCAATTAGATGTCGCGTTTTTCCGGCAATCTGATGACCGTGTAATTACGGCATTCACCGTGCAAACTGAAAATAAAGATCTGACTTTTAAGGATGAAGGCGGACTTCAAACAGCAAAAATGAATATCTTCGGACGGATCATGGCTGTTTCAGGTAAACGCTCCGGCATATTCGAAGATTCTGTGACGACGAATGCTACGGTTGATGAACTGAAGGATCAGAAAGATAAAAAATCCGTCTATCAAAAAGCGATCGCATTGGGACCGGGAACTTATAAAGTTGATGTCGTGGTGCGCGATGTTGTGACGGGAAACAAGGGAATCCGCAGTGTCGGATTCACGGTTCCAAAATATGATGAAAAGAAACTTGATACATCGTCGCTAATTCTGGCGTTGAAACTTCGGACGACAAACGAAGGCGATATCGGCGGAATGTTTGTCATCGGAAGTGCAAAAGTAATTCCAAATCTGGCGGGAATTTACAAAAAAGGTCAGGAAGTCGGAATTTATATGCAGGTTTACAATGCCGGAATTGACCAAACAACGCTTCGTCCGGCAGTTGATGTTCAATACGTTTTGACCAAAGATGGAAAGGAAGTGCTAAATCAGCCGGAAAATTGGGAAGGTTTAAGCGATTCGGGACAGCGTTTGACGCTGGCAAGATTGCTTCCGACCGATGCAATGCCGCTTGGAAATTACGAATTGAAAATCAAGATCAAGGACCGCGTGAGCGGACAGCTTCTTGAAAAATCAAGTAAATTTTCAATCACTCAATAATGCTCTGCAAAATTGAAACAAAAGCCGATGTTTATGACGTCGGCTTTTTTTATTGTGATGCCCGTAATTGAATCAGAAAGATTATTGAAAGAGAAACTACCGAAAGAAAGAAAAAGAAAATTTCGGAGTCCGGCGCGGCAGTCTGAAGATTTGAAATAAACAAAAAAATTTAACTGAAATTATCGAACCAAAGCTGAAAAACAAGCAATGTCCACAGCTGTTTATGATGCGAAGCCGTGTTGTTTTCGTGTTCTTTAATGAGTTGTTGAACGAATTTTTCATCGAACAAACCTTGATCTTTCAATCTCTTCGAATCGAGAAGTTCGTGCATCAGCGGATTCAGACGACCTTTCAGCCAATCGGCGATCGGAATTCCGAAACCTTTTTTGGGACGCTGAAGAATATTTTTCGGTAAAAGCGGTGCGACCGCCTTTTTCAAGATATATTTGCTTTTATTGCCCTTAAGTTTATATTCAAACGGCAATGCGGCGGCAAACTGCGCGACTCGCGGATCAAGAAAAGGCGCGCGAACTTCCAGTGAAACTGCCATCGAAGCGCGGTCAACTTTCGTCAGAATATCTTCCGCCATATAAAAATTGATGTCGAGAAATTGCATCTGCTCGATTTCGTTCTCGGCATCGCAAATTACAAGCAAATCCTTCGCGTCCCGATAAATGTCGCTTGAGGTCGCCGCCAATACGTCTTTCGATAATAATTGGCTTTGTTGATCG
>JBBQOA010000553.1:0-3349 GCA_038330465.1 Pyrinomonadales bacterium | reverse complement strand
AGACATAAAACGTCATTTTTTCACCTTTCCATTTGTCAAGATTAGCCAGCGCGTCGGCGTAAAGTTTGGCGTGTTCGCCTTCCGCGATTTTGGCAAAGTTAAATGATCTGAGGGCGTCTTTATTGCCGGTTCGGCGCGCTTCAAGCATAAAATCGACATACATCGTGTCGCGTTCGTATGATTCGCCGACGATTGCCGCCTTCAGATTTTCTTCGGTTGAATTGATCTCGGGCAGCTTGATTTCGGCTTTCGGCGTGGCGCCCATTTTTTTGATGACTTCGGCGTGATTTCTCAAATGCACGCCTTCGGCAAAAGATGCCGCTCTGAACAAACTCGCGACTTTTCCGTAACCTTCCGCGTCGGCTTTTTTGGCGAATTCCAAATACTTTGCCTGCGCGTTGCTTTCGCCGTTAAAGGCTTCCTGTAAATTCGCCAAGGTCTTGCCATTCGCATCGGGAACGGGCGATGTATAAGCTCCCGTATTATCCGAAGCCGACGGCGAAGACTTGCAGCCAGCCAGTAACAAAAAGACCAAAATGCTCAAGGCTATAATCGTCATTAATTTTAATTTCATATTTTCCCCCAATAAATTATTGCCGAATCCGGCGACTTTGATTTTATTAATTGCGAAGTTCGTGCCGTAATCTTAAATGAATGAATAATTGAGGTTTTGAAATTATAAAAAGTATGAAGTCGGTCAAAAATAGCGGTTTGTCTTAATTTTACGACAAGATCTGGCGCGTTTGTCGTAAAATTTTGACGCGTCCTTCAAAGTGCGTATTTCTTTATTTTGTAGGCAATGTCGCTGCGGGAAATCCCGAGCCGGCGGGCGGCTTCGGCTTGGACGCCGGCTGCGTTTTGCAAGGCTTTTCCAATCAGAGCGCGTTCGATCCTTTCGAGAAATTTCGGTAATTCGATATTTTCAGGCAAATCGCCGAAAAAATCGGTTTCTTTTTTTTCCTCAACTTGCAAAAAAAAGTCATCAGCCGAAATTTCATCGCCGTTTGCCAGAATATTGGCGCGTTCGACAAGATTTCGGAGTTCGCGAATATTACCGGGAAAATCATATTTTTGCAGATTTTCAATCGCTTCCGGTGAAATATTTCTTTGCGGGATTTTCAATTCGCGGGAAGTTTCGCGCAAAAGATAATCGACCAGGATCGGAATATCCTCGCGTCTATCTCGTAAAGGCGGAACATTGAGCGGCACAACCGCCAAACGATAAAATAAATCTTCCCGAAATAAACCTTCCTTGACGCGTTCAGATAAATTGCGGTGCGTGGCGACAATTATCCTCACATCGACTTTTCGCGCGGTCGTTGCACCGACGCGTAAAATTTCTCCGTCGGTCAAAACGCGGAGAAGTTTTGCCTGTAAATTCAAGGACATTTCGCCCGCTTCGTCTAGAAAAAGCGTTCCGCGATGGGCGGCTTCAAAAAGTCCTTGTTTTGTTTTGAGGGCATTCGTAAACGAACCTTTTTCGTGACCGAAAAGCTCCGATTCCAGCAATTGCTCCGAAAGAGCGGCGCAATTTACCGCCAAAAATGTTTCGCTTTTTCGCTGACTTCCTTTATGAATAGCGCGGGCAACCAATTCCTTGCCGGTTCCCGTTTCGCCCGTGATCAAAACCGTCGCATTCGTCGGCGCAACGCGCAAAATTTTGTCTTTTAAGTCTTTGATTGTTTTACTTTCACCTAAAATTTCTTCGGCAAAAGCAAAGCGTTTGGCTTCTTCGCGCAAGATCACGTTTTCGCGCACTAATTTCGTGCGTTCGTTCGCCCGTTTGGCAACCGCTTTGACGACTTCGGCAACAAACGGCTTTGAAATAAAATCGAACGCGCCGAGTTGCATTGCTTCGACCGCCAACTCGATCGTTCCGAAAGCAGTCAGCATCACGACCGGTAACGATTGATCCGTTTCCTGACACGCCGCCAAAACTTCAAAACCGTCGCCGTCATTCATTTTTTTATCGGTGATGACAAGGTCGAATGATGTCGTCGAAAGTTGATTTAAGGCAGACTTAACTCCTTCGGCTTCGATGATTTCGTGGTCGTCTTCCTGCAAAATCAAAGCCAGAATGCGACGCATATTCGCTTCATCGTCAACAATTAAAATCTTCGCCATATTCTTTTAATTCGGTATCAAAATTTCAAATCTAACTTTTCCGTTTTCGTTTTCCGCGAGACTGATTCCTCCCTTGTGTAATCGCGCGATGCTCTGCACGATCGAAAGCCCAAGTCCGGTGCCTTTCGGTTTCGCGGTAAAAAACGGGTCGAATATTTTTTCGGCAATCTCGACAGGAATCTCTTCGCCGTTGTTTTCGACAAATATTCTAAGAGCTTTCGGCTCTTTGCCGGCGCCGATTTTGACGGTTCCTTTTTCCGGGCTGGCATCAGCCGCATTCAAAACCAAATTAAGCAAGGCTTGTCTGATTTGCAAAGCGTCAAAGGTTGCCGATAAATCTTTTTGACAAATAATTTGCAACGAGATTTCCTTTTCCGTCAATTTTGCTTTGACGATACTTGCAATATATTCGAGCGTTTCGTAAACATCGTTTGGCTTTATCGCGGGTTCTTTCGTTCGGGCGTATAAAAGAAAATCGCCTGTTAAGGTTTCCAATCGGGCGGCTTCCTGGGCTGCAATATCAAACATTTCCGCCCGAAGCGGCGAATTTTCGTTTTGTTTTGAAGCCATCGCTAAACTACTTGCGATCATCGCCACCGGATTGCGGATTTCGTGCGCGATCGCGCTCGAAAGCTGCCCGATCGCCGCAAGTTTTTCTTCCGCCACCAGTTTCGCCTGCATTTTTTTTAATTCCGTAAGACTTTCAATAAGCTTGGTTTCTTCTGCCCGCAAAGTTCCAATCAACAACCACACGACAAATCCGACTACGAAAAAGATCAGCGAAACGGTCGCCGCCTCAAAAAACTCACCGTAATCGATCGGTGGCTTGCGTTCAAAATAAATCCAGACTTCGAGAAAAGTCAGTATGATCGTGATCGCCGCTATTCCGATCGTCTTCACCAAATTAAAACGGTAAGCGGCTTGAATGATCGGAATAATCATTAATACGGAATAATGACTGTCGGGCGTTCCGCCGAAAACAGAAGCGATAAAAGCAAAAATGATATTTAGCCAAATTGAAAGATGCGTGTGAATTCGAAGAATTTTCGGTTCGACATTTTCATTTAGTTTTTGCAGCCAACTCAGTTCAAAGATCAGAATCACAAAACGCACGGCAAGCGTCAGAAGTAAAAGTTTTGAGGGATTACCGATCTCAAACAGGAAAACGATATGAACCACAAAGAGCGCCGCCAAAACTGCGATATTCAGCAAAATCAACGAGATT
>JBBQOA010000552.1:0-3350 GCA_038330465.1 Pyrinomonadales bacterium | reverse complement strand
ATCGCGCAATATGTTTTTGGCGCAAATTTTCTCTTTTCGAGAAAATTTTTTCAGCCTCGCGGATCTTTTTCATAGCGTTTGGAAAATTCCGGCGCAATAGTTCGAGATTGGCTTCGGTTAATTTAACTTCCGCCAAACCGCCCGGATTTTTTTCCAAACGGTAGAGCCGGGCAGATTTTTTTAGTTCTTTTTGCGCTTTCCCGAAATCTTTTTTTAATAAAGCGACGCGCCCGAAATTGGCGCGTGTTTTGGCTTCGTCGCCTTGTAATTTCAGCTTGCGGAGCTTTGCGGCGACCTTTTCGTAGATCTCAAAGGCTTCGTCAACCAGATTCAGCGTTTGATAAATTTCGGCTCTTTCAAGATCGGCGATGACCGAGCGATGCGTGATTCCCAATTTCTCAAATTTTTGGCGGGAAAGCTCCAAAAAACGCAGGGCTTCAACATATTTTCCGCGAAACATTGCCAGATTTCCCAAACTCGCTTCGATTTCCGCCTCGACAAAAAACATCTCGGTTTCGCGCGCGTGGCTGAGCGCCAGCGCGTAAAATTTTTCGGCTTGGGAAAAATTATTAAGGTCGGCATAGTTGTCGGCAAGATTGGTTTCGCACATTGCCAGTTCGTCGATGTTTTTAACTTTTTCAAAACGGCGCATTGCCGAAAGATAGTATTTTTCGGCACGTAAAATTCCGTTTTGCCGCGCGATGATATTGCCGAGATTTTTTTCGACCTTTCCGGCGGCAAGCTCGTCGCCATATTTCTCAAAAATTTTCAGCGCCGCTTTGCCGGTTTCGACGGCTTTGTCGTATTTGCCCAAAAGCGCAAGTGCGATGAGCTTGGCGACCTGCGTGTTGGCGGCTTCGTTTTCTTTTTTGAGGCGGCGGAAGATGATCGCGGAATCATCGAGATTTTCGATCGCCTTTTCGAGTTTTCCCCTTGTTAATTCGGCAATTCCCGCAACCCAAAAGGCGAGTGCTAAAATTTCATCGCGCGGATTGAGTTTGATGAGATTTTGCAGAGCGGACGCGGTTTTTTGCGCCTTCGCCGGTTCGGATGTCCAGACTTCGTAGCAAATATCTTTAAGTTGCCGGGCGATCTTAAGATCATCGGCGCGAGAAATTTTCGATAAAATGTTTTCTCTTTCGCGCCGGGTTTTGGCGGAAATCAATTTTTCGGCAATATCTCGGAACGGCATAAAATCATTTTAACCTAAAAAATATTTAATCGTGAGACGGTCAAAAATGTTTCTCGCCGCTAAAAATAGAAAGGCGAAAGAAATATTATTCCTTTCGCTTTTCTGATGTTTCTCCTACCCCCGAAGAAGAAACATTATCCGATTTCGATATTTTCTATGATAATTTCTTTGGCTTGGCTGGTTAGCGATAAATTATATGTAGCTTTTGAAATGTTATCAAATTTAAACTCGCTTAATTCATTGGCTTGCGCGGTGAAAGATTTTCCTTTACTTGTCAGGCTGATTTTCGCTCCGGCAAATCCGGCTCCCAAAATTTGTCCGGTGATCGTAAAACCAATGTTTGCTTTCGTGATTCGCAGATCGATCCGGTTGTCGCCCGCGCCAAAAAGCATCTGCCGGACGGCGGAAGCCGAGCGTTCGCCGAAAGCCGCTTTGGTTGGCGATAAATCCATTTGTAAACGGGCGAGAACCTGCCGGACGAGCGATTTTTTTGGTTCGATCGCGCGGCTGCGGAAAAGATTTTTTGTCCATTCGATCGAATCTGCCGGCGCGTCTGCCGATTTATCGGTCTGCATCAGATAGACGATCTTGTTCAGTAAATCTTCGTTTTCGTTGTTCATTGTTCCGGTAAAATTCATTGCGTTCAATTGCCCTCTCAAGCTAACAGTGCAATGACCTTTGTAAAAAATACACTTTGAAAGTGAAAAAGTTTAAAAGATGAAAAAGTTTCGCATCGTAAAATACGAAGGGTTTTCGTCAAAAACTTTTTCATATTACTTTGTCAAAATCTTTCCCAATTTTTGCAAACAGCGCGAACGCAGCGGACTGATACTCGTTTCGCCGACGCCGATCGCCGTCGCGACCTCGGCGTAACTTGCCGCCGAATCCTGCAAATAGATCATCGAAAGAATTTTCCGGCAGCGTTCTTCGAGTTCTTTTAACGCGGTCCGAATTTGATGCTGTTGTTCGAGTTCGATCAAACGGTCGTCGGCAAGCGGCGCGGCGTCCGCCAGGCTCGCCATTTCGAGTTCCATTTCCTCTTCGGTTTGCGGCGCATAAAAACCTTTTTTACTTCGAATGATCGCCCACGTCTTAAATTTTGCGGTCGTCACCATCCACGAACGGATGCGTTCGGGTTGTTCGATCTCAGCAAGTTTTTCAAAAAGCGTCAAAAAAACTTCCTGAAAAACGTCCGCCGCCTGTTCTTCACTCAAACCGGCGCGGCGCGGGATCGTGATGATCAATCGCTGATAGCGTTCAACGAGCGCGTTCCACGCCGTTTCGTCACCACGCCGGCACGCCTCGACGAGTCTGGCATCGGTTTTTTCCAGTCCTTTCGCGGAAAAATTTATTTGTTCCAAAATAGAATTGTCCACAAAATACCTTTGTCGATAAAAAAAATTGAATGATGAACAGCCTCGCGACCGCTCAATATTTCTGATTATTCAAGCAATTTTACTGTTTTGCTTCCAACGCCGCTTTTAATTCGGCGAGCAGATCGTTGGGCGTCCAATCATTGCCCGCAAAGATTTTCGTGACTTTGCCGTCGGGCGAAATAACGGCGGTGCGCAGCGAGTGATTGATCTGCGTTTTGTCGTTTTGGTCGGTTTCGTAGCGCAAACCGAAAAAATCGGCGATCGTTTTGACTTCCTTGTCGCTGCCGACGGCTAATTGCCAAACGCTAAAATCGGGTTTCGCGTCCTTGCCGAGATAACCTTGCCCGTAGGCGCGGAGCTTGGCGGGCGTGTCGTTTGCGGGATCGAACGAAACGCTCAGCAGCCGCATTTTGTCCTTCACATCGGATTTCATTATTTGCAAAGCCGCGTCGGAAAAATTCGTTGACATCTTGATACAGAAATCGGGCAGCGGACAACGCGCGTAAATAAACGTGAGCGCCCACGCTTTGCCTTTGAAATCTTTCGTCGAAATGCGTTTGCCGTCCTGATTCGTCAAAGTAAATTCCGGAATTTCCCTGCCGATCTGCGCGAATCGGTCATCGGTCGGAACCGGATTGTTCGGATTCGGGGCGGCGAGAAGCGCGAGATTCTCAAGCCAGAATTCGCCTTTCGCATCGTCAACAACCAGCTCGGCGCTGCTGATTTCCGTGCCCGGCGTCAAATCGTCCCAAATCCAATCGGCGCGAATCGGAAATTCCATC
>JBBQOA010000551.1:0-3354 GCA_038330465.1 Pyrinomonadales bacterium | reverse complement strand
CAAAACCCCAAAACCAAAACCCAAAATCAGTTTTATGCATTAACGATCGCGCTTTTCGCACTCGGTCTGATGGCGAAACCGATGCTCGTGACCTTGCCGTTTACGCTCGTTTTGCTCGATTACTGGGCGCTCGAAAGATTCGATAAATGGAATTCGGCAAATCTTTTGCCGCTCATCAAAGAGAAAATTCCGCTCTTTGCGCTGACGATTATTTCCGCCGTCATCACGATCTTTGCTCAAAAAGCGGGCGGCGCGATCCAGACGGTCGCAACGATCTCGCTTTCAGACCGCATTTTCAATGCCGTTATTTCTTACGCGAAATATCTCGCAATGATGTTTTATCCCGCGAATCTCGGCGTTTGGTATCCGTTTGAAAACGATTTCGGCGTTTTGCAGCTCGGCGGCTCGCTCGTATTACTATTAATTATTTCGGCGCTGTGTCTGTGGCAAATTCGCGCTCGCAAATATCTTTTCGTCGGCTGGTTTTGGTTTCTCGGGACGCTCGTTCCCGTGATCGGCATCCTTCAAGTCGGTCGGCAATCGCTCGCCGACCGCTACACATACGTTCCCTACATCGGTCTGTCGATCGCCTTGGTCTGGCTGTTAGCGGAGATTTTTGAGCGATTGAAATTAAAGAATAAGGCGATTGCCGCGCTCGTCGGAATTTGTCTGCTCGCGCTGACCGTTTTGTCCGGCAGGCAGGCATCTTTCTGGAAAACGAGCGAAACGCTTTTTACGCGGACGCTTTCCGTGACCGGTAAAAATTATCTGATCAAGAACAATTTTTGCAATTATCTCGAAAAAAAGAATCGTTTCGACGAAGCCGCCGCCGAATGTCTGGCAGCGATCGCCGACGATCCGAATTTGCCCGATGCCTATAACACACTCGGCACGGTCGAGATAAAACAAAACAAATTTGACGAAGCGAAGGCGAATTTTGAAAAAGCAATCGCGCTCAATCCGAATTTTGTGCTCGCTTATGCTAATTTAGCAGTGGTCGCAACGAATCAAAATGATTTTGACGCGGCGGCGGAAAATCTGAACAGAGCGATCGACGCCGACAGCGGCGGATTTTTTGATAAGAGCCGTCTGCTCGATGCCTTTACGGGTTTGGCGGTCGCCGCTTTGAAGCAAAAAAACTACGTTCGGTCGGCGGAGTTTTTCCAAAAAGCGCTCGAGATCACGCCCGGAAACACGGACTTTCAGCGTAATCTCGCGTTATCGCTGCACAAACAAGGAAAATCGACGGAAGCTGTCCGCATTTTAGAAGAAGCGATCCGAAAAAATCCCAATTTGCCCGAAGTTTACAACACTTTGGGTTTGATCTACGCGGAACAAAACCGGAAACCCGAAGCAATTGCCCAATTTCAGCAGGCGTTGCAGATCAATCCGAATTTTACGCCCGCGCAAAACAATCTGAGAATGGTATTGGAGCAAAAATAATTTTATGAAAAACCTGGAACGTAGAGATTTTTTGAAGTTTTCCGCGCTCGGCGGAATCGCAATTTTGGGTCACACAATGGTAAAAGCAAATGATTTAACTGAATCGGCGGCGGCGGAATTTGTCGAGATGACCGTTTCCGAATTACAAGAAGCGATGCAGACAGGCACGCTGACGGCGCGCGCGATCACGCAGAAATATCTCGACCGCATCAAGGAGATCGATGGCAAATTAAACTCCGTCATCGAATTAAATCCGGATGCTTTGCAAATCGCCGACGAGATGGATAAAGAACGCAAAGCGGGCAAGATTCGCTCAAGTATGCACGGCATTCCGATCCTTCTGAAAGACAATATCGACACGGCGGACAAGATGAAAACGACCGCCGGCAGTCTCGCGCTCATCGATGCGCCGACGCCGACGCAGGATGCCTTTCTCGTCCGGCAATTGCGCGCCGCCGGCGCGGTCATTTTGGGCAAAACAAACCTTTCGGAATGGGCAAATTTTCGTTCGACCAAATCTTCGAGCGGCTGGTCGGGGCGCGGCGGACAAACGCATAATCCTTATATTTTAGACCGTAATCCGTGCGGCTCGAGCTCGGGTTCGGGCGCGGCGGTCGCGGCAAATCTCGCGGCGGTCGCGATCGGCACGGAAACCGATGGTTCGGTCATTTGTCCGGCGGCAACCTGCGGAATCGTCGGGCTCAAACCGACGCTCGGGCTGGTTTCGCGCGCCGGCGTGATCCCGATCGCGCACAGTCAGGACACCGCCGGACCGATGACGCGCTCGGTCGCGGACGCCGCCGTTTTACTCGGCGTGCTGATCGGAAATGATAAAAATGACACGATCACTTCGCAGAGTTCAAAGGGCGAAAAAGATTACACGCGCTTTTTGCAGAAAGACGGTTTGAAAGGCGCGCGGATCGGCGTTGCGCGGCAGACTTTCGGCAGAAATGCGAAGATCGACGCGGTCATCGAACCGCATCTCGAAGTCCTCAAAGCGGGCGGCGCGATGCTTGTTGACATCGAATTTACAACGAGCGGAAAATTCGGCGATGCGGAATACGAAGTTCTGCTTTACGAATTCAAGGAAGATCTCAATAAATATCTGGCGGCGCGCGGCGGAAAGATGAAATCGCTCGCGGATCTGATCAAATTCAACGACGCCAACCGCGACCGCGAAATGCCGTATTTCGGACAGGAAATCTTTCTCGCAGCCGAGGAAAAAGGCGATCTGAACGAACGCGCTTACCGGATCGCGCTGCTTCAAAGCAAACTCTACACGCAGGAACAAGGCATCGACGCGGTGATGAACAAAGATAAACTCGACGCGATCGTCGCGCCGTCGGGCGGCATCGCGTGGATGACCGATCTGGTCAACGGCGACTGCGGCGTGTTCGAAGGAATCACGAGTTTTGCGGCGGTTTCAGGCTATCCGAGCATCACTGTTCCGGCAGGCTACGTTCAGGAACTGCCCGTCGGCATCACATTTGTCGGACGCGCCTTTTCCGAATCCGTGCTGATCAAGCTCGCCTACGCTTTTGAACAAGCGACCAAGGCGCGCAAACCGCCGAAGTTTTTACCGACCTATCAATAAGAGTTTGCCGCCAACAAATACGCAATTGAGCAAAATTATTTTCTTTTTCAGTTCTTTCGTGTTTGTTGGCGGCAAAAAATCTTTTCCGCTCAAGCAACCAAAACAAAAACTCGCGGCATCCTTTGAAACGACAGTAAGTTTTACAAATCTATTAAACATAAAATTTGGAGCGTGGTTTATGCGTCAAAAATCTCTCTTTGTTCGCGCGATCGGAGTCTGTCTTTTTTTAATCGTCCTTTCAATTTCGGCTTTTACTCAAAGCACTGGTGTGACCGAAGGTTCGCTGCGTGTGCGCGGCGCAAGCGACGCCTCAAGCG
>JBBQOA010000550.1:0-3358 GCA_038330465.1 Pyrinomonadales bacterium | reverse complement strand
ATATTTAGTCAATTTTGTTTTATCGAATGAATGTTTTAAGAACTATTAAATCAATGCCAAATCAAAATATGTTTTTTTAGCCAGATTAATGACTTTATAAACTCAAGAACGAACCCGAAATCATTAAATTTTGGGTTTTTGGTTGCTTTTCCCGTCTTTTCGTATTGAATTTCTATTTCGAGATGGCATTGACTTACATAACTAAAATGCCTTACTTGACCTAATCTTTACAATCAATAATTGTCTGAATTATTTGTCAGACAATCAGATAATATATTGTCAGACTTATTCTGACAAGTATGTATTTTCATCAAATAAGTAGCCGATCATATTTGGTTTTGGGAAATTGATTCGGAATAGTTGAGAGATACCGGATGAGAGGTAAAAGATAAAATCTATCAGTTATCATCTTTTATCTCTCACTTATTCCGAATTTTGATCTAAAAGAATCTTGCTCGATTTCTTAAAAGAATTTCTAATTAACTAAGATTATGATCGACACAATAGCGGATGATTTCGGCATTTATTGTCATACCGGTTTTTTCCATAATGCGGGTTCGGTAAGTGCTGATGGTTTTGACACTTAGGAAAAGTTCTTCGGAGATTTGGGTGATGCTTTTTCCTTTTCCGATCTCACAGAAAACTTGATATTCGCGGTCAGAAAGCAATTTGTGAGGCGTCTCCGAAGAACCCTGTTCAATATAATCTGCCAACAATTCGGCAACTTCGGGACTAATATATTTTTCACCACGAAATGCCTTTTTTATTGCGCTGACCAATTCTTCCGGCGCATCTTCTTTGGTTAAATAACCGGACGCCCCGGCTTTTATCACTCGCACCGCATACTGGTCTTTCGGGTGCATACTGAGGACAATAACGGCAATCGAAGGATGTTCGCGTTTTAAGTCTTTGAGAGTTTCCAAACCGTTTCTGCCCGGCATTGAAATATCAAGAACGACAATATCTATCGGCGTTTTTCGCACGAATTCCAAAACTTCATTTCCGTTCTTAGCTTCGCCGACCGTCGTCATAGTCAGCTCGGCATCGACAATTTGTTTTAAGCCGTGACGGACAATTGTATGATCGTCGGCAATTAAAATTCTTATCATTTATTCTAATTTATTTTGTAAAACTTACAGTCTGCGAAAAAGTTAATTCAACGGTCGTCCCACCGTCGATTCCCTCAAAAATATTTAAGGCTCCGCCGATCAATCGGGTGCGTTCGCGCATTCCCAGAACACCGAGCGAATGATTTTTCTTTTTTTGATCAAAATTTATTCCCTTGCCATTATCTTCGACCCGCATCAAAAGTTGTTCGCCAATCGATCTTAAATTTACTTTGACGCATGAAGCTTCCGCATGCCTCGTAATATTTGTTAATGTTTCCTGAAAAATACGAAAAACGGCGGTCGTCGTTTCTGTGTCCAAATCAAGATTTTCGACATCTGTTTTAAACAAACAGGGAATCTCAGTTTTCCGTTCAAATTCGCGGGCTTGCCATTCAATCGCCGCAACCAAGCCAAAGTCATCAAGAATTGCCGGTCTGAGTTCGGTCGAAATGCGTCGGACCGAAACGATTGTGGCATCAATCAACTTGGATAATTCGGTTAATTTTTCGGTCACGGCAGGTTGAAATGTTTTGTCGTTTTGTCCGTTAATTTGCCGTTTTACCCAGTGAACATCCATTTTCATTCCGGTTAATGATTGTCCCAATTCATCGTGAATTTCCAGAGAAATTCTTTTTTGTTCGGCTTCGCGCAGAGTTTGTTGATGCAACGATAAAGCCTGAAGCTGTTCCTGCGAATTTTTGATTTTTTCAGCGGCAATTTTTCGCGCCGAAACTAACCAACTTAAAAAAGTGCCTTCGGCGACAAAGACAAGAAGTCTGAGAACTTCTTCCCGCGAACCGCTAAATTCGAATAAAGGCTCGACCAAAAAGTAATCGATGAAAAATCCTGCCACAACGGATGCAAAAATACCGGGACGAAAACCGAATAACCAGGCGCTGAGCGCGATCGCTCCTAAAAACAGAGGAGAACCGACCGGCTTTACCAACAATGACCAAAGCAGCAGCGTGAGTCCGAGCGCGATGATGACAAAAACCAAAGTTCCGCTATAACGAATTACAAATGAATTTGAAAATAAATTGGTTTGTCCGGAATTCATATCTTATGCCGTAAAATTTTTAACGAGCCGATTATATTTGAACTTGAAGATTTCTCAAAGCGTCATAATTTTATCGCGAAAAATTTTTTCGCAAATTTTCAAAATTATTTTTCGTCCGATTCATTTTTTGTGAAGGAAATCCGTTTCGTGTTAAAGTCGCAAGATAGCTTTTTTTCGGAGGAAAAATGAAGGAAATCTTTTCTTATGATGTGATGCCGTATCCGAGCAAGTTTTTTTTGCAGACGCATCCTGACCGACTTGCCACACAGGCGACGCTTTTCGGAATGAAGCCCGCGAAGGTCGAAACGTGCCGCGTGCTCGAACTCGGCTGCGGCAACGGCAGCAATCTTATATCGCACGCTTTTAATCTTCCGAACGCGAAATTTGTCGGCGTCGATCTCGCGGAAAATCACATCATTGACGCGAAAAATGCCGCGCAGGAATTAAATCTGCAAAACACCGAATTTTATCAGATGGACGTGATGGAGATGTCGGTCGCGGAATTCGGCAAATTCGATTACGTTATCGCGCATGGACTTTTTTCGTGGGTGCCGGATTTCGTCCGCGAAAAGACGCTCGCGCTCTGCCGCGAATTCTTAAACGATGCGGGCGTCGGCTACATCAGTTACAGCGCATTTCCGGGCGCTCACACGCGCCAAATGGTCCAGAAAATGATGCGTTTTCATTCGAAACATTTTGATGAACCGCTCGAAAAAGTCGGCAAATCCATTTCGTTTCTTGCCTTTTTAAGCGAGAACGCGACCGAAAAAGAAGTCTTCGCGCCGATCCTGCAAGCCGAACTCAAACGCCATTTCGAACACGACGCGGCGGATATTTTTCACGATGATCTGTCGAATATCAATCAGGCTTTTTATTTTTACGAATTCGCCGAACTGCTCAAACAAAATGGGTTGCAGTATTTGGCGGAAGCCGAACTGCACGCGATGGGGACGCAGAGTTTATCGAGCGAGGCGCGTGAATTTATCGAATCAATCGACGATATAATTGAAAAAGAACAATATCTCGATTTCTTTCGCGGACGCATTTTTCGCCAGACGCTTTTTTGCCGTCAGGAAATCGAACTCGACCGCCATCCGGAACCATCGGCGATGAACAAATTTCTCGTCGCTTCTTCGATTCGTCCGCGTTCGCAAAAACCCGAACTTGCCGCGCCGAAGGTCGAAAAATTTGT
>JBBQOA010000549.1:0-3365 GCA_038330465.1 Pyrinomonadales bacterium | reverse complement strand
GCAACCGCTTTTGCCAGAAATTCGGCTTGCAGTCTTTTCTTCATCTGCACAAACGGCGCGTCCTTGTCATCATTGTAGCCGCGAAACGATTTGAGGTGATTGACGATCACCGTAATTTCAAAAGGCTGATTCGTTTTCGCGTCTTTGATCGCGGCACGAAGCAGAAAAGGCGGACGGTCATTTAAGAAAACGTCCTTTTGCGTATTCGGATTTTCAAATTTATCGTCCTTGCCGAATTGTTTTGTTTCCAAAACTCCGACGCGCGCCGATTTGACCAAGAAGCCCGAATCGATCCCGCCGATGTCGTTGCCTTCGACGAGATATGCTTCATATTTCGGGTTCGGTTTACCGGCGGCTTCGGCGTCTTTGTTGATGCGGTCGGCGAGTTTTTTCAAGACCGGCAGACTTTCCATCTCGACCACCGCGACGACATCGGGCGTTTGCAGATAATCGCGCACCGCCATTGAAACTTTTTTCAAACGCCGTTCGAAACCTTCGCTCGTGATCAGCGGTTCCTTGATGTTCGGGTCGTCTTCGTCGTCAAAAAATCTTTCAACGTTCATTGACGCGATCGAAAATTGCCGATCGTTCGGCGCGGGCAAAGGCGCCGCTTTAAAAAGATTTGAAACTGCCGGATTATTGTCAGCATCAACCAGAATCGAATAGGCGCGGTAGCCGTAATTGACAACGCCCGTCAGACCTTTGATCTCGGCATAACTCGTCACGTTGATCGGTTGTGAACCGAGCTGCGCGGTGCTTTCGATGCGCAGCCGTTCAGGATTATGATCGAAAAGCATCATTTTCGGCGCGTCTTTTTTCATCTTGTCGCGGATCTTGTCAGGCGCCGTGATGAAATCATAGATATCAAATCCGGGTTCGCGGAAAGGTCGCGGAATGCCTTTGACGACGCCGTAAAAAGTGCCGTCCGATTCGGAGGTTCCCTTACTTTCGTCAACTCTGCCGCCGGTCGGCGCGACAACGGTCATTTCCTTGACGGTGACGCGCATTCCCTCGTATTTTTCGAGCTCGTCGATCTTGTTTGGCTTAAAGTCGTCAATCGTCAGCACGATCGGTTTCGGCAGCTTTTTGCCTTTTGAATCGACGGTAATAAAATCTTTGCCTTTAAACATCGAAATTTCGGTGATCGGCAAGCTCTGCGGATCGGCTTTCGGCGTGAATTCCGTGACCGTTCCGGTGATCGAAACGGCATTTCCGATGGTCGCTTCGCCGGTCGGTTCGGTTTTTGTATAGACGAAAATTCCTTCCGAAGTATTCGGGTTTCCGTCAACTTTATCGTCGGGCGTCTGCAGAAAAAATCCGGTACGTGTGCGTGCCGTCACGATGCCCGAAACGCGGACATTTTCGCCGACGAACGGGGAAACATATTTTTCGCCCTGAATATCGCCGATCGAGAGATTTTTTTGCGCCGATGCGTCAGAAAAGAAAACGAAAAGACTCAGGATTAATACAAAATAAACTTTTTTCATAACAGATATTTTATTATTTACGGATGCTCGTGCGCTGTCGCCAGTTTTGGATGCGAAAAACCACGCCGCCTACACGAAAAAAACACGAAAGATCAAAAAAATCGTGCAGATCTGTGTAATGAGCGTGGTTTCGGTTCATTCGGCAGGCAAATTTACCTGCCCCGACAAAAATGACCGGCATTATTGTAAATCGCGCCGTCTTTCAATAAGTTCCTGAGTGTTTTTCGGAATATTCGAAAAGAAATTATAACCCGTCAAATTTTCAACCGCGTTGACCGTGACCCGAAAATCACGCCACGGAGCATTGATATTGAGCGGCGGAAAATTCGGCACGACAATGCCGAAAGCCCGGGTTGCACGAGTTATTCTTTGCAAATCATTTGTGCCGTTCGGCAAAACCAGAACGACTTTCCAGGTGTATTGCGGAACGACAACTTGTCCATTGGCGATCGTTCCGATGTTTCCGAGCGGACCCGAAAAAATGTAGATCTCATTGCCTTGTCCGGCTAATGTCCGGCAATAACTTTCGAATTCTTCCCACGGTCCCTGATTGTTGGCGGGAAGCTGCGGAACCATATTCGTCATCAAAAACGTCGCCGAATTATTCGGAATTGTGTTTGTTCTGTCGCCGGATGGACACATATGTCCACGGTCGTAGCCCGAACCCGAATAGTCGGTGTCAGCAACTTGATACCAACCTGCCGGCAGAGTCGAATCGGGGCGAAAATCATTTTGCCGCGGAGCGGTCCCGACCCAGTTACTATCAAGTCGCCACGCGGTCCAGTTTGGCGTTGCTTTGCTTCGATTATAAGAAAGATTATATTGCGGCTTGATCATCAGATAATTATTCTCATTCGCAATATCGGGAGTCGCGTCGCTCGGGTTGCCCAAAAGCAACGGGTCTTCATCCGGCAGAGGCGCATTGATATTGATGTTTTGATTAAGATTGACAGTTCTCGCCTGCGCATCAGAAGCCACCACTAGAATGTTGCGATTCCCGCCGACTGTGTTGAGAGGAACGGTTGCCAAGAAGGAAAAAACGTTGTCATTTGGTGTAACATCGCCATTTGTTCCGTTGTCGAAAAAGGTTTGCGAAGCCGACCCGCCGATATCTGTCAAATCTCCAACGACCGTAATTCCGGTGCTCGGCGGAGCTGTTGCCGGAATGACCGTCACGGTAAATAATGTATTGCCGCCCGGCGAAACCGTCGTCGGACTTGCCGCAATCGAGGCTTGGAAAGCACCGACTTGAGTTGCCGTGTTGCGGGGCATTGGCGTTCCAATCGTAAAATCGGCGTTGTTATTATCTGTGTCGGTATTGCCGCCGTTTTTTCTGATTCCGGCAGTTGTCGCGGTTAGTGCGGGCGTGCTTGCGCCTTCAAAACAGTTTGCCGAACCATAACCGACTAAATCAACGATGCTCGGGTCATTCGGACAGGCTGCCGCCGGAAGTCTGGTTGAAACATTTACAAGCGCGAGCTTGCCGTTGGTCGAAGAAAGATTCGGAATAAAGCCTTCGGGTTGCAGAATCGGCACGATAAAATCCGGTGTTGGCAATGGACTTCCAATTGCACCATTGGACGCAAATTGAAGCAAGAAATATTGTCCGGGTTGAAGCGAAACATCTGGCAAAGGAAAAGCCGGCAGCCAATTGGAGCCGGTCGAAGAACCATATTGAACCGACCAACCGTTTAAACTGACAGATGCATTTCCACGATTATAAAGTTCGACAAAATCGTGTGTATATTGTGCGCCGGCTAAACCGCCGCCCCCGTAAAATTGACTGATGACAATATTCGGCGAAACCAGATTGGCTTCCATCCCGTGTTTTGTTTCGTTTTGCGCGGTGGTTTTGAAACTGAAAACACACCAAACAGT
>JBBQOA010000548.1:0-3365 GCA_038330465.1 Pyrinomonadales bacterium | reverse complement strand
ATTCGGTGTAGGTCAGCCGTTCGGTTTTCTGCAGATCCTGTCCGCGCAGTTCGGCTTTGAAATAGCCCGAATTGTTCATCCGGTCGATCATCTCGGCGACGCTTTGATAATTGCGGCTGAGCACCGAAAAATTGAGTTCGGCTTTGATCCGGTCGCCATCCTTGAAAATATTTTCGACGCTGATCCGCGACGCGCTGACGCTGCCCGGCAGAACTTGTTCGAGATCGGCAAAAAGCCGCGACCAGCCGAACGATTTGTTGGCGACGAGCTTATGCGCGCCGATCAATTGGGCGCGCTGGTCGGGCGTCAATTCCTGTTGGACGAGTTCGCCTTTGCTGTTTAGTTCCTTGAGCTTTTCTTCGTTTTCGACGATGTTCTGCTTGGCGAGTTCATTATTGATTCGAACATCGCGCAATTCGGCAAAGCACAAAATCGCGCCGCCGACCGAAAATGCCAACAGTAAAAGCGCCATCAGATACGGCAAAGTACGATTGCGAAAAGGACGACTGGCAAGATTGAGTTTGTTAATCACTTCTTTTTTAAGATTCAGGTTCCGGGTTCCGGGTTTGAAAAAAATTATTATTGCTTGAAACTATTAATTTTCTTAGAAATATTATCATGAAAATTTTTCCTTGTCTTTCACGTCAAAGAAACTTGAAAAGTTGCAAAAAAATCCGGCGGCTGAAAATTTTGTGATTGAAATCCGGGTCAGAACCGCCTGCCGCAAGCGAGTAGTTGAAGCTAAACATTCGAATGACCGTTGTTTAACCATCCGCTTGCGGAAGAGAGTTCTGACTAATCATTCCATCTATAAATCCTAAATCTGCACTAGCGCTTGAAACTTATTCGAAGCGCGGCGGCAGCGTTTTGTTGATCTCTTCCGGTTTTAGATCGCGGTACGCGCAAATGCGGTTGCGACCTTCGCGTTTGGCGCGGTAAAGCGCGGAATCAGCCATTTCGACGAGTTCGATGACATCGCTCGAATCATCGGGAAACGAGGCAACGCCGATGCTGATCGTAATGTGATGTTTTTCCGCCGGTTTGCCCTGCCGAATCACGGTGAATCCCTGATTTTCGATTTCGGCGCGAATTCTTTCCGCCGCGATGAGTGCCTGCGCGAGTTCGGCATCAAGCAGAAAGGCGGCAAATTCCTCGCCGCCGAACCGCGAGGCGACGTCGCCGCTGCGAAGGTTTTGCGTGATGCAGTAACCGATCTCTTCGAGCGTTTTGCTGCCCGTCAAATGCCCGTAAGTATCATTGACGTTCTTAAAAAAATCAACGTCCATCATCAGCACGCAAAACGGACGATTCTCGGCTTTGGCACGCGCCGATTCGCGGCGCAGTTCCGAAAAAAACGAACGGCTCGAAAGAAGTCCGGTCAAATCGTCGTGCGAGAGCAGACGATGGATTTGGCGGTGAAATTCGCGGTCGATCTCGTCCAAAAACTCGAACCGCAGAATGTGTTCGCCGATCGTGATCTTATCGCCGTTCTGAAGCGTTTCCTGCCGGATCTTCTGCCCGTTCAAAAACGTGCCGCTACGCGAACTCAAATCGGTCAAAATATACGAAACGATCTTACTTTCCTGATCGACAGTCGCATTGATGCGGGCGTGTTTGCGTGAAGTTTTTGAATCGTTGACGCGGACATCGGCTTCAATCGCACGACCTAAAATAACCTCTTCACGCTCAAGCGGAATCGGCACGGCAAGCAAATCCCCGCTTAAAAAAACGAGTGCGGGGCGTAAATCTTCTTGTGGACGTTTTGATTTATTCATAAGCGGCAGACCGCGCGCGCGAGTCAGAGCAAAACAACTCTAACTTAATACAATAGCTTATTTTAGGTTAAAATTTCCAGAGTTTTTTAAAGGGTTGATAAAACTATAACGCTAAATAAAAATAACGACAACCGGAAAGCTTTTGGATAATTATTTGAATCAAGAACGCTTTGGAAATAAAAATCGCCGCGCCGCTTTGCCGCTTGCCGAATTCCTGACCGGGAAAGCTGCGGAACATTTTCTCGTCGCCGCTTCCGCAATAAATAAACCAGTAGTTTACAGCCGTCCCTTTCATCATTTAATATTTACGGTTTACTATTGAACCGAATGAAAATTCTCTTTGTCAAACTCAGTAGTATCGGCGACATCGTCCACACCTTGCCGACGCTCGCCGCCGTCCGCAAGGCGCTCCCGAACGCGGAAATTTCGTGGGCGGTCGAAAAATCCTCGGCGGAGATCCTGCGCGGAAACCGATCGATCACGAATTTGATCGAGATCGACACCCGGAGCTTGCGCGGCGGAAAAGTCATCGAGGAAATTCTGCTCGATGCCGGACGGCAGATGCGCGAAATTCGCCGGTTCAGTTATGACATTGCGCTCGATTTTCAAGGACTTCTGAAATCGGCGGCGATCGCCAAACTATCGAAAGCCAAACGCCGTTACGGATTCGCCAAACAAAATCTGCGCGAACCGGCGAGCCGTTTTCTTTTGACAAAGACCTTTGAAACGCCGAAAAAAATTCACATCATCGGCAAAAATCTGACCCTCGCCGAAAAAGCCTTACAGATTGAAATTCCGACCGAAAGCTTTGAATTCCCGATCGCGACCGAAGCCGCGCACCACGCGGAAGCCGCCCGCATAATTGCCGAAACCGGCGAGAATTTTGCGATCTTGAATCCGGCGGGCGGTTGGGTGACGAAGCTCTGGCACGCCGAAAAATTCGGCGCTTTAGCCGATCGGCTCTGGGAAGAAAACGGTTTGACGTCGGTCGTGACGACCGCGCCGAACGAAACCGAACTCGCGCAAAAGGTTTTGCAAAACAGTAATTCGGGCAAAACGATTTTAGCGCAGACGAGTTTGAAAGGCTTTTACGAGCTCGCCAAGCGGACAAAAATTTATGTCGGCGGCGATACGGGTCCGACGCATCTCGCGGTCGCCGCGAGCGCGCCGGTCGTCGGAATCTTCGGTCCGACCGAATGGTGGCGCAACGGAAGTCCTAATTCACTCGACATTTGCGTCGAACGCAACGACATCAATTGCCGCGTCGATTGTCACCGCCGAACTTGTTCAAACTGGATCTGTATGGACATTTCGGTCGAGACGGTTTTGGGCGCGGTGCAAAAAAGACTCTGCGAAGTTTGAAAACAGCGCGTGAAACAATGATAATTTCCCTCTTGGCTAATGGTTTCAAAAAATAAAAGACTTTTACAACGACTGCGTGTTCCGCTCGGATTTTTGTTCGCGATCATCTTTTTGATTTTTGCAAAGCCCGCACTCGCGACTTTGATCGGCGGCGCGGTCGTTTCCGTTCTCGGAATTTTGATTCGCGCCTGGGCTTCGGGACATATTCGCAAAAATCAGAATTTAGCG
>JBBQOA010000547.1:0-3369 GCA_038330465.1 Pyrinomonadales bacterium | reverse complement strand
GCACGCAGGTCTAAAGCCTTGCAATTTCATTGCAAGAATTTATTGTGCTTTCTTTTCTTAATCTGAAAAGAACAATCAAGCGAATTTTATTCGCGTTCCGATTTCAAAACCTCTGCACTTCTAGTGCAGAGTGGTTTAGTTATTCCGAAGTAAAAAATGCTCAAAATCAGCCATCATAAAACTCGAGAAACCGCCAAATTGTAAATGTAGCTGCATTAACAGTCGGAATAATCACTTCTTTGGAAAAAATTAAATCGAATCTTTTTCAATCGCGTGCAAAGCGATTTTGCCTAAGCTGCTGACGAAATGATTAAAGGTCGCAAAGCGTTCGTCTTTCGTGAAACCTTTTTGATAGCGAAAATAAATCTGCTGCGCGATGACGGCGAGTTTGAATGTGCCGAAAACGTAATAGAAAACAATGTTGGAAACATTTATGCCCGATTTTTCTTCGTATATTTCAACCAACTCTCGGCGCGAAATATTTTCCATTAAAACCCGTGGATTAAACGGCATACTCATCAATTCTGCGCCTGTGTCTTTCGACATCCAATAAGCGAGCGACGAACCCAAATCCATCAAAGGTTCACCGACGGTCGTCATTTCCCAATCTAAAACCGCGATGATTTCGGTCAGATCGTTCGGATTCAGCATCACGTTGTCGAATTTGTAATCATTGTGAATGAGCGCCGCGCCGGTTGATGCGGGAATATGCGCATTGAGCCATTCGATGGCTTGTTCGAGTTCGGCGTGTTCGTCCGTTTTTGCGTTGAAATATCGTTTTGTCCAGCCTTCGATTTGCCGAATGACATAGCCTTCGGGTTTTCCGAGATTTCCGAGACCGATCCGTTCGTAATCAAGCGCGTGCAGATCAGCGAGATTTTCGATAAAAGATTCGACGACCTTTTTTCTTAAACTTGAAGAATTTTCGAGCGTTGTGCCATCAGCAAATACCGATGGTTCTGACAATTTCCCGCGAATGATCAAACCTTTGCGGCGCTCCATTAAATAGAATTCCGAACCGATGACATTTTCATCCGCGCAGTAAATAAGCGGCTTTGGCGCCGGTTTGTAAACGGCGGAAAGACGCGACAAAACATTAAATTCACGCGCCATATCGTGCGCCGATTTGACCTGATTGCCAAACGGCGGACGGCGCAAAACATATTCGTCCGCGCCGATCTTGACGCAGTAAGTCAGATTCGAACTGCCGCCGGGAAACTGCGAAATCTCGATCCGGTCAGTTTTTAGTTCAAGATTTTTACCCAAAAATTCTTGCAGATTGGCTTCGTTCAATTCTTCGCCCGGGCGGATCAGTTTTGTGTCTCGGCTCATAATTTATGTTGATTTTCTCTGCTTTGGAAGATTTTTTCAAATGCCGAAACAAGCAAAAAGCCCGTAAAGTAAGCGATAAAATCGAGCCATTCAAAAGTTCTGCCTAAAATTATTGAAATGACGCGATTGTTTTCTAGATGAAGCAGCGCGACATAATCAAAATATTGCAAAATCTCGATCACGCACGCAAAAAGGAAAACTCCGAAAGCCAATTTCCAAGTGGTCACATTCAGAAAAATTCTGAAAAAACAATAGATCAGCACAACGACCAATGCGTCGCCGACAAACGGGCGAATCAGCGTATCTTTAATAAAAAGAGCAATGACAACTTCAGTTAAGAAAAGAATTATTGCTAACAACAGATATTTTTTGTCAAAAGTGAACATTTAGGATTTTTCAGTCAGAGAATTTTGTTAGTAATTTAGTTTACAGAGAAGTTACGATTCTTAAAAGAAGTTCTCATTTTGCCGCAATTCTCGTTTTTTAGCTTTAATTATCGAGTAAAATTATTTTGACTGCAAAGTTTTATCCAAACTTTAAACACAAAAACATCACCAAAGAATTGCATCTCCGGCGATGTTTTATGCAAAGTTTTGCTAAATTTTTACTCGTCTGAAACGGTGATTTTCAGAGTGTAAGCCGTTGTCGATGTTCCGGTTACACCAACTTCCCAGTATGTCGAATCGGGAACGTCGTCGAAAGTTGAGAGATTGTCCCAGCCGGTCGTGCCGGTATCGTCTTCGGCACCGTTTTGGAGAGCAAATCGGGCATTGCCGTCGGTTGAACTCAGCGAAAGTTTTACTCTCTGACCTTCCGAAATATCAAATGCGAATCTCTGACAACTGCCGGTTTTTTCACTCAGCGTCGCGGTTCCGTTTGATAAAGTGATTTTTTTTGCTTCGCATTGAGCAAAAGAAGTGATTGCAAACGCTAACATCATTAACGATGTCAGTAACATAATTTTTATCGGTTTTTTCATAAATGTTTTGTCAACAAAAAAGGAACAATTTCAAGCTATTATTCAAGCAAAGTTTAAAGCAATTCCGGAGAATGTAAAAAAGCGGATTTTTGTGATAATCTGTCGAAAAAAATATGAATTTTAACTATTCAGCCAAAACCATCGAGCTGCAAAAACATCTGCAAGCGTTTATGGATGCGCATATTTATCCGAATGAGACTGCCTACGCGCAGGAAATAAATTCGGGCGATCGATGGAAACCTTTGCTTCTTATCGAAGATTTAAAGGAAAAAGCGCGCGACGCGGGTTTGTGGAATTTGTTTTTGCCCGAAGTTTCCGGATTGAAAAACATCGAATACGCGCCGCTTGCCGAAATTATGGGCAAGGTTTTTTGGTCGTCGGAAGCTTTCAATTGTTCGGCGCCCGACACGGGAAATATGGAAGTTCTCGAACGCTATGGCAGCGCCGAGCAAAAAGAAACTTGGCTCAAACCTTTGCTGAATGGCGAAATTCGTTCGTGTTTTTCGATGACCGAACCGGAAGTCGCATCAAGCGACGCGACGAATATTTGCGCTTCGATCCGGCGCGACGGCGATGAGTATGTTTTGAACGGTCGCAAATGGTGGTCAACCGGCGCGGGCGATGCGCGTTGCCGGCTTTCGATCTTTATGGGCAAAACGGATGCGTCGGCGCCGAAACATCTCCAGCAATCGATGATTCTCGTGCCGATGGATGCGGACGGCGTGCGCGTTGAAAGAAATCTGCTCGTTTTCGGGTTTGACGACGCGCCGAACGGACATTCGGAAATTACTTTTAAAGATGTCCGCGTGCCCGTGTCGAATCTTATCTTAGGCGAAGGTCGCGGTTTCGAGATCGCGCAGGGACGGCTCGGTCCCGGGCGCGTCCATCATTGTATGCGGCTCATCGGAATTGCCGAACGCGCGCTCGATTTGATGAAAACGCGGGCGAAAGCGCGGGTCGCCTTCGGTAAAACGCTCGCCGAACAAGGCGTCGTCCGGCAATGGATCGCCGAGGCGCGCAACGAGATCGAACAGGCGCGGTTGCTTGTGCTGAAAACG
>JBBQOA010000546.1:0-3390 GCA_038330465.1 Pyrinomonadales bacterium | reverse complement strand
TTTGTTACCTTTACCGCCCGCTTCGACGCCGATCATTCGGACATTTTCGTCATTTAAAAAAGGATGAAAAAGCCCGATCGAATTTGAACCGCCGCCGACGCACGCAACCAAAACATCCGGCAAACTTCCCGTCTGTTCAAGAATTTGCACGCGCGCTTCTTTCCCGATGACCGATTGAAAATTGCGCACCATTAGCGGATAAGGATGCGGTCCGAGCGCCGAACCGAGCAAATAATAAGTCGAATCGACATTCGTCACCCAATCGCGCAAGGCTTCGTTGATCGCGTCTTTGAGCGTCTTTGATCCCGCTTCGACGCCGCGCACTTCCGCGCCTAAAAGCTGCATCCGAAAGACATTGAGCGCCTGCCGCCGCATATCTTCGGTGCCCATATAAACGACGCAATCGAGCCCGAAAAGTGCGCAAACCGTCGCCGTCGCAACGCCGTGTTGACCCGCGCCGGTTTCGGCAATGATCCGTTGCTTGCCCATCCGCCGCGCCAGCAAAACCTGTCCGAGCGCGTTGTTGATCTTATGCGAACCGGTATGACCGAGATCTTCGCGCTTGAGATAGATCTGCGCGCCGCCAAGCTTTTCAGACAATCTTTGCGCGTGAAAAAGCGGCGTCGGGCGACCCGAAAAATCTTTTGATAACCGCAAAAATTCCGCCTGAAAATCCGGATCGTCGCGGACGGCAAAATAAGCGTCCGTCAATTCCTCAAGCGGCGACATCAGCGTTTCGGGAACAAAACGCCCGCCGAATTCGCCCCAGTAACCGCGTTCGTTTGGTTGATAATTATTCATTGAGATTTACTTATGAAACTTTAAATTCTTCATCGAGCCGTTCCTTTAGAAACATTTTTATCAGCGATTGATACGGAACATCGCGTTTATTGGCGGCGATGCGGATTTTTTCGAGCATCGCTTCGGAAATTCTCAACGAAATCGTCCGCGTCGTCGGTTTTAATTTCGCCAATGTTTTTGATTCCGCCGAATCCCAATCAATATAATCGGTTGAATTTTCCTTCGCCCAAAATTCACGTTCTTCATCTTCGCTCTTAAATACTGGAATCTCTTTTAATTTTTTTGGCATATTTTCGGTTTTCACTCTTCGTCATATCGCGGACGGAAATTACCCGAATCAATTTGTTTCGCACGATAAAAGCAATAAAAAGCCGACGAATAGCATCGGTTCTGCCAAGCGCGAAAAATCTTTT
The DNA here is from genome assembly GCA_038330465.1 of Pyrinomonadales bacterium. GTDB lineage: Bacteria > Acidobacteriota > Blastocatellia > Pyrinomonadales > Pyrinomonadaceae > JAFDVJ01. Next base: position 2,176 of record JBBQOA010000546.1, on the reverse strand, counting down.
TTCATCGTTGGAATGCGCTTTGTCGGCGGCGATTATCAAAGGCAGATTGAAGAATATATCTTGACATTCGCCATCTGTTGCGTTGTGAAGATAAAAATTCTTGTTTGAATTCCCTTCGTCCCATTCAAAGCCTTCGCAATTTTCAATGATTGATTTCATCTATATTTTGTATAGTATGAAAATATACTTTTTAAGTAAAGAATTTGAAAATTAGTAATATATTAAACTATTAACATTTTTCTTAATTTCTGAAGATTTTCAGTAAATTTCATTTCTAAAATCTCAATGGGCAATTTTGATGAACCACCTAATTCGCTCAAGATACAAATTTCAATAAGTAACAAAAAAATCCATTCTCGTGTTGCCCATTTATCATTATCTAAAATTGCTATTTTAATTTGCTTTTCTCTATCTTCGACAAATAAACCGTCTAGTCGCTCTTTTACAAAACCTGCTGAAATAATTCTATCTATGCAGTGACTTGCTTTATTTAATTTCTTTCTCTTACGATAAATTCTAGATTGCAAAGCTAAACTATGTTCAATCCAAGACCATAAATTAAAGTTGCTATTAAACTGAAACTTTGAAAGAAATTCACAAACTTCTAAAGATTCATTCTCCTTATCAAAAACTAATAACCAATAAGATAAATTGCTTGCATTTTCAAGTGATTTTGCGGAACTCCAACTAAAATTTTTGACTGCCTTTTTCTTAATTCTATTTAGGAATTTAGATTCACTTATGTTTGCAGCAAAACCCTTTGGAAAAGGTAAGGAAGATTTCTCGAAAAACTTTTTGACTTTAACTCCGTCTTTTTTGCCTTTAATTTTTTCAATTCCGCTACAAGTATCAACAGCAAAAGGTTGAACTTGTAAAATCGCATCTGCAATATTATGTGAAGAAAGCCCGCCAGCGAGATACATTTTCGGAAAAATTTCCCGCACTCGTTTGGCAATTTCCCAATCGAAAGTTTCGCCCGTGCCGCCGTGTTCTTTTGCCGAATAAGCGTCGAGCAAAATCGCGTCCGTGTCATATTCCAATACATCTTCGGGCTTGAATGCGGACGACACTCTGAATGCTTTGATGATTTCGAGATTGGTTTTCGCTTTTAATTCAAGCGCAAATGCGGGGGTTTCTTCGCCGTGCAGCTGAAGCGCGTCGAGTTTTGCAGTTTTGGCAATTTCGACGACTTTTTCCAAATCTTCATTAACAAAAACGCCGACTTTCAAAATCTCCGGCGGCAATTGTTCGATGATCGCGCGGGCTTTTTCGGACGCAATATAGCGCGGGCTTTTTTTGTAAAAGTTAAACCCGAGCGCGTCCGCCCCGAATTTCGCCGAAAGCAGCGCGTCTTCAAGGTTTGTAATGCCGCAAATCTTAACCCTTGTCATTTTCCTTCACCGCGATAACTTCTTCGGTCAAATGTTCCGAAATTTCTTTCTTTTCATCTCTTAACCTCGTCGCAAGATACCAAACGACGAACAAATTGACGATCAAAATCAGGACGCGAACCCATGTGAATTTCTCGAAGATCTCGTAAATTTCAAGCGGCACGAAAAGCGATGTTGCGACGACGGTCAAATATTCCGCCCAGCGTTTTTCCATCCACAGACCAATGCCTTCCGTTAATTGCAGACTCGAATAAAGAAACGCGCCGCCGCTCATCGCCATCATTTGATTGCGGTTGACGCCCGCGATCTTTTCGAGCGCGGCGTGGACAAAACGATTTTCCGCGTCGATGCCGTGCCGGTGGACAAAATCCAACGACCATTCGGCAAGATCACGATTCAGCAAGGTCAGCAATTTAACGCCGACAACCAGCAGAACGACGCCTTTCAACATTTTCAGGATCGCGATAATATGAATCGTCCAATCGCGTTCTTTCGGCGTTTGATTTTTGTATCTTAGATGGATTTCGCTCATTGCATCGATTTTAGCATTTCGAATGGATTCTCGGAACGCATAAATGTTTCGCCGATCAAAAAACCCGCAAAACCTAAATTCCTTAATTCGTTGATCTCTTCAGCGGTCGAAATTCCGCTTTCGGCGATCAAAAGCGCATCTTTCGGCGCGTGTTTGATAAGTTTGCGCGACACATCGAGCGAAACATAAAAACCGTGCAAATCGCGGTTATTGATCCCGATGATCTTTGCCTTGATGTTTTTGACTCGTTCTA
>JBBQOA010000545.1:0-3403 GCA_038330465.1 Pyrinomonadales bacterium | reverse complement strand
AAATATCCGAATCGCAAATAAAAATTTCAGAAGCAAAAATCGCGGAAGCAAAAACGGGAAAGAAACCGTTTGTTCAATTTACTCAATCAGTTATTCGGAGCAATAATCCGGTTTTTGTTTTTGGGTCATTGCTCGAACAAGGTCGTTTCAGTCCATCGAATTTCGCTATTAATTCACTCAATAACCCTAACGGACTTTTTAATTTTCGGTCGCAAATCAATGCACAGAAGCCGCTTTTCGATCAAAAACAAACCCGCTCACGAATTACCCAAGCCGAGATCGGCAAACAGCAAACCGAGTTTCAGGCGGAAATGGTTCGCCAACAACTTCGTTTTGATGTCATTCGCAATTATTACGGTGTGGTTTTAGGAAAAGAAATGCTCAAGGTCAACGAAGAAGCCGTCAAATCCGCAGAAGCCAACAAAAAAAAAGCAAAGGATTTGGTTGAAGTCGGAATGACGACGGAAGCGGATTTTCTGGCGGCTGAGGTTGAATTGGCTAATGCCAAACAACAGCAGCTTGAAGCGGAAAGCAATCTGATGACAACGTTTGCCGCACTAAATATCACGCTCGGCAATAATCCCGAGTTTGAGAGTGAATTGACCGACGACTTAACTGAAAAATATTTTCCGGTTGAAGAGCAAGATGATTTGATTCGCATCGCCTTTGAAAATCGCCCCGATTATAAACGGGCTGATTTAGCAATTGAAATCAGCCGCAAACAGACAAGATCAATCAAAGATCAAAAATTTCCGCAGGTCAATGCTTTTGGAAATGTCGGTTACAGCTCGCCGTATCTGGCTAATGGAAGCACGGATTACACGGTCGGAATCAGTTTAAATTACACACTTTTCGATGCCGGCAGAAAGGCGCGAATCGAACAAGCAGCCGAGGGCGAAACCGTTGCCGAACTGGAAAAAGAAAATCTCGCCAATCAAATTAAACTTGAGGTTATCCGCTCAGTCCAAAATTATAAAACAGCAGGCGCCAAAATTCTGGTTTCCATTAAAAGTATTGCCCAAGCGGAAGAAGTTCTCAGAATAACGCAAGACAGATATAAGTTTGGTTTGACAACATTTAATGAGGTTTTGCGGACGGAAACGGCTCTCGTGCGGTCAAAACATAATCTATTAACTGCACGATTTGAATATTACATCAGCTACGGATCGGTACTCCTCGCAACCGGAAGATTAACGGATGTGCGGACATTTTAATGAATGGGTGAGGATATGAAAGTAAATTTTGCTTTAACAGCGATGGTTTTTAGTCTTTTGGTTTTCGCAAACTCATGCGGGAAAAAAGAAGAAACCGGTCAGACAAAAATCCCTCTGTCAGAGTCGCTAAATCTTCCGACAGCAAAGGTTACACTTGGCTCAATGGAAGATTTTTATGAAGCGACGGGAACGGTAAAAGCGAAAACCACGACCCAAGTTTCCGCCAATATAATGGGCAGAATCGTTTCGTTTCCTGTGGGTGAAGGCGATACGGTTTCACGCGGACAAGTTTTAGTTGAAATTGATAACCGCGAAAGCCAGACGCAGATGCAAAAAGCCAACGCCGGTTTGAAAGAAGCTCAAGCCTCGCTCGTTGAAATTGATAAATCCGTGATTGCGGCGAACGCGGGAGTCAGAACCGCCGAAGCAAATAGAGTTTTGGCGGAACAAACATTTGCGCGTTACAAAGAACTCTATGAGCGAAAATCCGCGAGCGGACAAGAATTTGACGAAGCTCAGGGTAAATTGAAAGCGTCAACATCCGAGGTTGAACGGGCGAAAGCCAATGTGCAAACCATCATTTCAAAAAAACAGCAGATTAACGCCAAGATCGAACAGGCAAAAGCCGATATTGCCGGTGCAAAAGTATCTCAAGGTTATTCGCGGATTATTTCGCCCGTTTCGGGCTTGGTCGTCAAAAAAATTGCAGAAAATGGAGCGATCGCTTCGCCCGGAATGCCTTTGCTTTCGATTGAAGATAATTCGCAATATCGTTTGGAAGCGGCAGTTGAAGAGTCGCAAACGAAATTAATGCAAATCGGCAAGCGTGTCAGTGTAAAAATCGACGCTCTCGGCGAAGGCGCAGTTTTTGGAATCATTGCTGAAATTTTGCCGACTGCCGATGCCGCAAGCCGAAGTTTTACGGTCAAAATTGATTTGCCAGCAAATCCTTTACTGAGAACAGGTTTATACGGTTTGGCGCGTTTTCCGATCGCCGGAAAACAAGCCATTTCAATTCCGCAAACAGCAATCGTCCAAAGGGGTCAACTCAGCGGGGTTTTCGTAATTTTACCCGAAGGTGTTGCTCAATTTCGGATTATCACAATTGGGAAAACTGCGGATGGATTAACTGAAATTTTATCGGGTTTATCGGAAGGTGATGAATTTGTCTCGGCGGATATTCAAAAGGTCAGTGACGGAATGAAGGTGAGATAGCTTTTATGAAAGAGATCGGAATTGCCGGAAAACTTGCCGGAGCATTTATTCAATCAAAACTCACTCCGCTGATCATTGCGGCGTCGGTTTTGCTCGGGATCGGCGCGGTCATTTTGCTGCCGCGCGAGGAAGAACCGCAAATAATCGTCCCGATGATCGATGTGATGGTGCAAATGCCCGGATCATCGTCAAAAGAAGTTGAAGAACGCGTCACCAAACCGATGGAAAAATTGCTCTGGGAAATTCCCGGCGTTGAGTATATTTATTCAACTTCTTCACCCGGAATGTCGGTTGCGATCGTGCGGTTTAAGGTCGGACAAAATGAAGAGGACGCGATCGTCAGACTCAATCAAAAACTCTTCGCGAATATGGATCTGATCCCCGACGGCGCGAGTCAGCCGCTCGTCAAACCGCGTTCGATCGACGATGTTCCGATTCTCGCCCTGACGCTTTCGAGCGCATATTACGATCATTTCACGCTCCGCCGAATTGCCGCGCAAATCACCGATCAAATAAAACAGATCAACGACGTTTCCGATGTAAAAATCATCGGCGGTCAACGACGACAAGTGCGTGTTTTACTTGATGAAGATAAAATGTCTTCACGAAATATTGCCCCGGCGGCGATTGTTCCGATGCTTGAGCACTCAAATCAACTTAGCACTTCGGGCAATATGACGTCACAAAATAAGGAAGTGATCGTCGAAACCGGCAATTTCCTGACATCGTCCGAAGATGTCGGGAATGTCGTCGTCGGAGTTTTTGGCGATCGTCCGGTTTTTCTGCGAGATGTCGCAACGATTGCCGACGGCGCCGAAGAACCTGCCGATTATGTAATGTTCGGAACCGGCGCGGCGGAAAATACAGATAAAAAATCCGGGGTTGAGCCAGCCGTTACAATTGCTGTTTCCAAACGTAAAGGCACGAACGCGATCGAGATCGCCGATAAGATCTTATCAAAAGTTGAATCGCTG
>JBBQOA010000544.1:0-3406 GCA_038330465.1 Pyrinomonadales bacterium | reverse complement strand
GGCTGATTGTAGGGCAGCGGTGCGAGCCATTTTTTCGCTTCGGGCGACAGCGCGTTGAGCGTGTCGCGTCCGCCGCGTGAAACCATATTGACATAACGGCGCGGCGCGTTGGCAGCGATGACCGGCAATTTTTGCTCTTTGGCAAGTTCAACGAGCGGGCGATAATCTTGTTTATAATTATTCCACGGACGCGAACTGAGCAGAAAATGACTTTCACTGATCAAATTATTCAAATATTCGTTGACGACAGTTTGGACATCGCGTTCGAACATTTCCATCGAAAGCGCTACTTTTCTCTGTTTGCCGTATTTTTCGACGACGGCTTTAAATATTTGCATTTGAAGCGCGTGCGCCGTCGCATCGTCGTGATTTTCACCGAGAAAAACGACGTCCGTTTGTCCGATCGCCTCAAGTATTTTATCTAAACTTGACGGATTTCCCGGTCCGTCAAAAACGCGGTAATTGGCTTCGTTCGCCTGCGCATCAGCAGAAATTGTCAACATAAATATCAATAATAAAAAGCTCAGCAAATTTTTCATAATTTTTTATTCGGAGATGAATTCAAAGATTATCATAAAATAATTATTACCACGAACACACCAAAAAGCACGGATTATTTTTATTAAAAATCCGTGCTTTTTTTGCGAAAAAACATTTGTTAGATTACTTCGTCTTCGAGAAATAAAATCTCAAACCGAGACGAAAGCTTCTGCCCGCATCGTTGCGATAGATCGGCAGCGGCAATCCTTGCGTATCAAATTTACCGACGTTTTTATCCTGATTGTCGAACAGATTTTCGATCGTTCCGAAGATCTCAAAACGGTTTTGGACCGATTTTGCCGCGTAAACATCCCATAATTGAAAAGCCGGAGCGACCGCCGGAATCGTCACGCCGCGATTCGTGGTCGAAGAAGTTTTCCAATTGCTGTAAAATGAGCCGCGCAGATTTGCCCGGAATCCGAGTTCGCGGTTGTCGTAGGCAATTTTCAAAAACCCCTGATGTTTATTGCGGTCTGAAAGATACGCGCCGTTTGATTTGTCGCGCGCGTCGAGATAAGTGTAAGCGCCGCTGACCGCAAAATTCTTCGGAAGTTTAATGTCGAAATCAGATTCTAAACCCTGTGTATAGATGTTCGAAAGATTTGTGTAAATAAACAGTAAACGGAACAATGTCGGTCGAAAATCTCCGGGATTGATTCCGAGACTCGTAAAAATTCCGTTAAGTTGTGCCTGCGATGTGATAAAACCGTAGTTTTTCGCTTCGATCAGATTGCGAACATCGTTGCGGAAGAAATTCACACCGAATCGATAGCTCTTTTTGGTGCTTCCGTATTCCGCGCCGACTTGCCACGAACCTGAATGTTCGGGCGAGAGATTCGGATTACCGATGACCTGATAAAGATTGGTCGGGTTAAAAAAGCGGTAATAAAGCTGTCCGAGATCGGGCGCCCGAAAGCCGCGTCCCCACGAAGCGCGCAGGTTCAAACGATTGCTGACGCGATAATTCAGACCGATTTTCGGTGAATATGCGTCGCCAAAAATCGAATGGCTGTCGAATCGAAGTCCGACCGTTAAAGTCGCGCGATTTGTCACGCTGATCTTATCTTGTCCCCAGACCACTTTGGTATCAGCTTGTTCACCAGAATCTTTGCGGAGCCGATTAATACCGCGATAGCGGTCGGTCGCCCATTCGCCGCCAAATTGTATTAATTGACGTTCCCCCCAAACATACGAAAGGCTCGCGTCAACTTTGCCGAACCGTTGGAAAAGATTTTCGTCGGGCGGACGTGTGCCGTTGATCAAAGATTGCTTGACGTATTCGTCATAACGCGTGAAATAACCGCGAGCCTGCACGACGGTTCGCGCGTTCGGCGACCAATTCGCCGTTAAACCGTAGCTTTGCGTGGTGTCGTCAACATCCTCACTTTGCGGTCCGGTTTCGCCGTTTGAACGTCCTAAAGAGTTTCCCTTTCGCAATTCGGCTAAACCCGTCAAATAAAATTTCGGCGAAAATTCATATTTGGTTTTGGCAAAATAGCTGTAATAATGAAAACCCGCGCCGGTCGTATCATAAGTCGTCGGCGTCAGGTCGAAACCATTATTTTTGCGGCGTTCGGCGGTCACGAAACCGCTGAAACCGTCTTTTTTGAAACCGAGTTCGCCGCGGGTGTCGAGGCTTCCGAAACTGCCGCCGGAGATCGTCACCGAACCTTCCAAGGGATTTTTCGGATCGCGGGTAATCAAATTGACGACGCCGCCGATCGCGTCGGAACCGTAAAGCGCCGATGCCGCACCTTTGACGACCTCGATCTGTTCGAGCCGGGCGGTTGATTGCCGGTCGAGATTGATATTTCCGCTTTTGATACCGCGCGCGTTGACGACCGGAAAACCATCGACCAAAACCAATGACTGCCGCGAGCCGATGCCCTGAATCTGTTCGCCCGCCGCGCCCGATGAAGTTCCCGTCTCCGAACCGCGCCGCGTCAGAATGCCGGGCACTTCCCTTAAAACCTCGCCGACCGAATCATACCCTGTGCTTTCGATCTGCGAACGCGTGATAACTTCGACCTGCGTGTTCAGGCTTTCGCGCAATTCCGCCTGCCGCGAACCCGAAAAGACGGTTGTTTCCGCCGATAACGGCGCGACTTCTAAAGTCACGGGAATTTCTTTGCCGACCGCAACCTTTTCGGTCTTGCGCTGAAATCCGTCCTTGCTAATGATCAATTCAAAATTTTCGCCGTTTAAGTTTGCGAATGTAAAATGACCGTTTTGATCGGTCACCATCGTTCGCTCGATTCCGGAATTTGTGTTTCTTAATACGACAACGACGCCGGCGATAATAGCGCCGTTTTGGTCTTGAATCGTTCCGGAAACCGAATTATTCTGAGCTTGAATGTTAAAACTTAATAAAAATGTTAATAATATTGCCGCTATATAAAATGAAATGTATTTTTTCATAGCCTACTCTGGTCTCCCCGAATGTTTTTAGTCTCCCTGTTTCTAAGTATCGTCTATTCGTTGAATGTTTCAAAATCTTTGCTTTAAAACAGTTTCTTGAAATAGCCATTGGCAATGCTCATACCAAGGTAAAAATGCCGTTTTTATTGTGTTTTTATTTTGTTAAGTCGTGATTTTTCCCGCACATCCAAAATAAACCGCGAAATATTTCGCATCGAGAGTCTGCATATAATCATATTTAATATTATTTATTGATGTAAGGTTCGGCGAAATTACTTTTTCTTATGCAGACAAAAAGCATCTCTACTGTGTGATGTCCTGAAAAATATCATTTTGATACATCGCCGCTGTTTGAAATTAACACATAATTTTAAAAGATAATTCTTATTTAATCGGCAAGTTTACTCGTATTTATTGCATTAGTTCAACTTACATTGCTTGGCACATC
>JBBQOA010000543.1:0-3413 GCA_038330465.1 Pyrinomonadales bacterium | reverse complement strand
GCCTTGCTCACAAACGGTTTCCACACAATATCGATTTCGTTAAAGGACTTCTCCGCTATTACCGGCGAAATAAAATGGACGCTGAATGGCGGCAACTTTTAGCCGAATATTATTTCGAATCGCCGGATTTGAGGCTTGAATATTTAAGAAATCTGGCAAAGACAAATCAATTGCGCAGAGCTTTGAAAAATTCTGTTATTTTATGCGCTCGAAACGAGATCGAAGCCTTGCCCTACAAGCTGTTTCGAGCCGATGCTTCGGTGTGGTTCTCGGACTTTGAAAATTCGATCGTTTTTTACCGCGAGCTTAAACGGCTGTATCCGAATAACGCCGAATTTTCCGAGAATTTTATGACAATTTCGCGATCTTTTGGGCAAAATAATCGTAATTTATTGCTCGAATCGGCGACTTTTGCGCAAAACCGAGCGGTCAATTTTCCCTCCAATGAAACATTCATTATCCGTGCCGGAGAGATTCAGGCGGAACTCGGTGATTATCAAAAAGCCCGCGAAAACTGGCAAAAAATCATCGACCAAGCCGAGGGTGAAAATGATTCGTATTTGAATACGGCTACCATATTTTGGGATTATTTTCAGTTTGACGATGCTTTGAAAACCATTCAAAATTTACGCGACAAATCGAAAAACGTTAATCTTTACGCCTTTCAAACCGGCGCGATCTTAGAGGCTCAAAAAAAGCCGTCGGCGGCAATCGCGGAATATCTCAAAGCAATCGACGAAAACGAGCTTGAAACCGACAAAAACAAGGCAAAACGGCGCTTGAAACAATTATTTCGCAAACCGGAATTTGCCAGAGAAATAAATTCGGCATTTGAAAAACAACTAAAGTCCGCGAAAAACCCGTTTCGAATGGTTTTCAATTTTTCCGATATTTTATTTCAAATGAAGCGGCAGCCGGAAGCTGTTAAATTGCTCTTAAATCAAGTATTAAAAGAAAATTCAAAAGACAATCTATTAGAGGCGAAAAGGTTTTTCCGTGATTTGGAAGAACGAACAGCGATTCAAACAACTTTAATCCGTTTGGTTCAGACCGCCGAAAATCCGCGTGATTCGATTTCGTTTCGGCTTCAGCTTGCCGAAAATTACCGCGAATCTTTCGAAACCGAAAAATCAGCCAGGATTTTGGCTGATTTGGTTAAAATATTTCCGACAAATTACGGCGTTCTCAAAGAAACCGAAAATTTCTACTGGGATTTGGGCAAACGCGAAAAATCGGTGGAAGTTTTACAAGTTGCGCGAAAAAAAGCGCTTGGAGAATATTTTTATAAATTGAGCCGCAAACTTGCCGAAAGGCTAAATTCAATGAACAAAGCAAATCAGGCTGAACAAATTCTTGTTCAGCTGCAAAACGAAAATCCGAACGATCCTGAACTATTTTCGGAACTGAGTGAGATTTATATTCGCACAAATAAGCCCGAATTGCTGCGAAAATCATTTACCAAATCACTTGAAATTCTGAGGAATCAAGATCTCGAACCGCGCGAATTTACATCGCAGTCGGAAAATTTGCGAAAAGAAATGATTGCCGCCTTTATACGCCTGAAAGATTACGATTCCGCCGCCGAGCAATATATTGAAATCATCAACCGTTCGCCCGAAAATGAAGAAAATGTCGAAGCAGCGATCAATTTTTCCAAGCGCTACGGCGGCGCCCGAAAACTTCTTGAATATTATCAAAAAACTGCGCGCGAATCGTTCAAAAATTATCGCTGGAATGTGATTTTAGCCCGGATTTACGAAGCTCAAAATGATTTACCGAAAGCTCTCGAAAATTACCAAACCGCAATTTTTAATCAACCTGAATTGCTCGAATTATACGAATCGACAGGTGAAATTTATCTAAAAATGCAAAATTTTGAAGCCGCTTTGGAAAATATCAACAAACTGCTCGAACTTTCTAACGACGATAAAAAATATATCAAGCCAAAAGCCAAAATTCTTGATAAACTCGGGCGAAAAACAGAAGCCGCCGCCGAATTGGCAAAACTTCCCGTGGAAGATTTGCTGAAAAAACAAACTATGCCCGACCAATTCGCCGAGGCGCAAAATTTAAGTAACACGGAAACTGACAAAGCAGTCGAAATTTATCGCCAAGCTTTTGTAAAGCTGTTACAAGATCCATTTCAATCCACGTTAAAAACATCAGACATCACAGGTTTTGTCGAAACCCTGCACCGCCGCGAGGCGCTCGAATCGATCAACGATAAATTATGGAATTTGCGCGGAATTTTAGTGACTTCGATCAAAAATCCGGATTCCGTCAACAGCGGAAAAGCGCGTGAGAATTTAAAAACGCTCGATGGCGCGATGATCGATTCGATCAGCCGGGAAATTAAAACAATTTCAAACGGCAACGAGATTTTAGCTTTGCGAAAAGACATTGAAACACGCCTTAATTCAACCGACAAAACTGAAACACAAACATTTTCACTTTTGCAGAACCTGATTGGCAGATGCGCGTTTGATGATATACAGGAAAATATTTTGGTCAAAGAATTTGAAAATTCGGACGGTGACGAAAATCGCCGCCAAAATCTGTTCGCTTTAATCAGATTTTACCAAAAACGAAATGATTTCAGACGGATTTTAGAGATTTTAGGAAAAGATCCGGCGAATGAAGATATTGAGTTTTTGAGGATTTACGGGCAAACTGCGCGGATTTTGGAAGATTCCGAAAATGAACTTACAGCTTTAAGATTAATTTTTACAAAGCAAATACCGGATGATCTTTATACCAATCGGTATCTCGAAATTCTGTATCATACCAATCGCGCTGAACTCGAAAACCTCGCGCAAAATCCGACCATTCATCAACTTCAAACCATCAATTTTCTGCTATCGAAAAAAGAAACTGATTTAGCAAAAATTGCCATTAAAAATTCGACTTTTACCGAAATTTGGAAACTTGCGCAAACCGCTCAAACCAATTTGAAATTCAACAATTTTCAGGCTCAAAATGAAACTGATTTTGTCAATGCCCTTGGTTTTGCGCCGATCGGCGAACTCATCAAACAAAAACCCGTAGAGAAAATTCAGTTAATCAATAGTGATTGGTTTAATTTTTCAAATCTTTATGGAAAATGGCTTTTCGATTCGTCACAACGAGAAAAAGCCGAAAACTTTCTGGCGGCAAAAATTGAAAATCTCCCGAAAGCTGCTGACGAACAATTCAAACTCGGATATTTTTATCTCGAACGAAATGAGTTTGCGCGCGCGTTAGAGCATTTCCGTCTGGCAAGTGAATTAAGACCCGACGATAAATCGCTTTTCGCTTATCTCGGCGCTGCTTATTTTCGTTTGAATGACCAACAAAAAGCCTTTGAAATGTGGGCAAAGATCATCGGAGCCAATGATATAACTGTTGAAGATGCTTTGCTTTACCTTAAAACTTTA
>JBBQOA010000542.1:0-3417 GCA_038330465.1 Pyrinomonadales bacterium | reverse complement strand
TTTGATTTTATGTTTTCCAATTGTGGTTCGTAAGAGAAGAGATTTTACTCCATCTTTAGGAGTTTCAAATAAAATTCGTTCAAATTCATAAAACCATTTCTGCAATTCACAGTTCAACTCCTCAAACTTTTTGTCATCGCTATCACGAAGTTGATCTAAAACACCGACGAGTCCTCTTCCATTTTCTTCTAATTCAATATTTGGCTGAACTAAAACAGGTTCAGCAATTTTATCTGCATCAAAAGAAAACATTTTGAAATTTTCCAAAAGTTGTTGCCGCAAATAATTTTGTTCTTTTTCTTTCCGTTCTGACTCGCCATCGTCAAGAGTAATTTTTCGTTTTGGATCCTTATCAAAATGCTTTTCATTACCTAAATGCCAATAAATTGTTTTTGTTCCAAATGTTGTTACAAATTCAAGAGAAACTTCTGTATTTTCATTTCTTAATTCTGAAATTGAAACAACGTCTTTCCAAACATTTTTTTTAGGTTCTTTCGCTAAGTCTAAAGCCTTTAACGCCGTAGTTTTTCCCGTTCCGTTCGCGCCGACGATCAGCGTAAAACGTCCGAGCGGCAAGGTCGCGTCGCGCAGGGCTTTGAAATTTTTGTAGCGGATCTCCTTAATCATAGATTTGATTATACGCCATAAATTCAAAATTCCCGCAGGTCTCTGCCCGTCATTTCGATCGGTTTTTCGAGTCCTAAAATGCCGAGGATCGTCGGCGCGACATCTTCGAGCGCGCCGTTGACGCGGAGTTTCAGGTCTTGCCAATTATCGTCGATCAGATGAAACGGCACCGGATTGGTCGTGTGCAGATTGTTCGGCTCGCCCGTCAGCAGATCCGCCATTTCCTCGCAATTTCCGTGATCCGACGTGATGATCGCAACGCCATTCGCTTCCCTGATCTTTTCGATGATGCCGCCGAGACAAGTGTCAACGAACTGCACGGATTCAATGGTTTTTTCGAGATTTCCGCTGTGCGCGACCATATCGGATGCCGCCAGATTGACGATAAAAACGTCGTTTTCGTTGGCTTCGAGGGCGCTCAGGAATTTGTCCGTGACTTTGAAACAGCTCATTTCGGGTGACATTTCGACCGAGTTCTTTTTCAGCGACGGAACGATCACGCGCTGTTCGCACGGGTGTTCGTTGTCCGCACCGCCATTGAAAAAATAGGTGATATGCGCGTATTTTTCGGTCTCGGTGACGCGGCAATTGAGAATCCCGTTTTCGGCAAAAACCTGTGCCAGCGCTTTTTCTTCGCCTTCCTGCTTGAAGGCGACCGGCAGGTTAAAACTGCGGTCGTATTCGGTCAGACAGACGGTTTCGATGTGCGGTTTGCTAAGCGAAGCAATGTCAGTTTCGTCCTTGACCGAAAGCGATTTAACGAGCTGGCGCAGACGGTCGCCGCGATGATTAAAAAATATCACGACATCGCCGTTTTTGATCCGCGCGACCGGTTCGCCCGGCTCTTTTTCGAGGACGATCGGCTGAACGAATTCATCGGTGATCCCGCGCAAAAACGAACTGCGGATCGCCGCGACCGCATCAAAGGCGCGTTCGCCTTCCGAATGAACGAGCATCGTGTAAACGCGTGCCGTGCGTTCCCAATTGGCATCGCGGTCCATCGCGTAATAGCGTCCGCAGAGCGTCGCCAGACGCCCGACACCGATGTCCGCCATCTTGATCTCGACCGCTTCGGCGTAAATATCCGCCGTCCGCGGCGCCACATCGCGTCCGTCGAGAATGCCGTGAACGAAAACGTCCGTCAAACCTTCGTGCTTCGCCATTCTGAGCAGCGCGAAAAGATTTTCGGGCTGCGAATGAACCTCGCCGTCCGAAAGAAGTCCGATCAGATGCACCGCCGAATCATTTTCCTTTGCCTTTTCAAAAGCGTTTTTGAGAACGGCATTTTCAACAAACTTGCCCAAAGTGATGGCTTCCGATATGCGCGAAACATCTGTTTGGACAATGCGTCCCGCGCCGAGATTGAGATGCCCGACCTCGCTGCTGCCCGGCGCATCCGGCAATAAACCGACGCGCAAGCCCGAAGCCGCGAGCAGCGTGCGCGGATATTTTTCACAAATTTCGTCGTAATAAGGCGTGTGCGCGAGCGCGATCGCATTGCCTTCTTTTTTCGGCGAATGTCCCCAGCCGTCTAAAATGACAAGTGCCAGCGGTCTTTTTCTTCCGTTGTTCATATTTGATCCAAGATTCAGATTTGATAATTTGATGTTTTCAATAGGCGTCGGGCGCCGGTTTTTCCATCCATCTGTCGGGATGCACAAGCGCGTGGAAACCGAATTTTTCGTAAAGCGTGTGCGCGTCCTTGGTTGCCAGAATCCAACGCCGGAAACCTTGCAGTTCGGGATGCGCAATGATTGTTTCCATCAGCCATTTGCTAAGCCCGCGCCCACGAAAAGTGTTCAGAATGTAAACATCGCCGAGATAAGCAAACGTCGCGTAGTCGGTCACGATGCGGGCGAACCCTATTTGATTTTCGCCTTTATAGACCCCAAAAGGCAAGGAATTTTTTATCGCCGTCAAAGTTTCTTCTTTCTTGCGCGTCTGCGCCCAATAAGAATCTTCTGATAAAAACTGATGAATCGCCTCGATTTGCAGCCGTTCGCGGTCGGTGCTGATCGTAAATTCGCCTCGTTTCCATTCTAATTTTTTTGCCATTCTTACTTTTTGAGATCAAACATTCCTTTCTCTTTGTTCCATTCCAACTTATTTTGATTGTTTTCCCACCAACTTTCCCACCATTTATATGTTTGATTGTCTTTAACGCCGGTAATTATGGATAGATAACGATTTGTCAGTGTATCAGGGCTACACAAAGCGGCTGGAGAATTTTGTTCTTTAGGCAGTTCATCTAATTTATAAAGACGTTGCAAACAATCTTTAGTGAGAATCTCTTTCTCCTTGTTTGGTTTTATTGCAACAATAAGAGCTTCTAATGCTTCGCGGCTGCGTATTTCCGAAAGACCCTTTTCAGTTGTTTCAAATGGATTTTTATATTCTTCAACCTGTTCGCCATTTAGAAATTGATTCCATTTATTTTGTAATTTCGCTAAATCTTCAGGACTTGAAGTTACCTTAACAAATCCAAAATTCTTTTTGCTTAAGTTCCTTAAAATCCAATTTGATCTTCCGGCAACTGAGAATAAGTCATCATCAACTTGATACCCTTTCCCTTCAAAAAGAACGTCGCCTAATGTGATCCGCTCCCAAATTATAAGACGGCTCGTGGCTTTTAATGAGACTTTTGTTTGATTGGTTAATTGCAAAGATAAGGTTTTCAACAAACTTTTGTCTTCTTTATGTTGCATCGCCGCAACCATTAAAAGATACGTATCCGCCCAAGAACTTACTTTGAGATTTTTATCCTCTATTTGCATAATCTTCAGTTGTTTT
>JBBQOA010000541.1:0-3426 GCA_038330465.1 Pyrinomonadales bacterium | reverse complement strand
CGTGAACGACCGGTTTCGCGGTCTTCGATGATGTTGGTCGAATCGACCGTGCCGATTTCGCCGAAGGCTTTTTCCAAATCCTCAACCGATGTGCTGAAGGAAAGATTTCCGACATAAAGTTTCATTGACATAATAATTTTTTCCTTTTTCCCCGCAGGGAATCTCAAAAGAAGTGTCGAATCGAGTTGGACTTCGGAGAAAAACGGTCGGCAACGAAGAGTTCGGATTTCGGATGCTCAAAAAAATTCAAGAGCGACTTCTGTAATAATAAATGAACCTACTCCCTGAACTTACCCAAAAAACCGTCTTTGACGAGCGCATCAATAAATTAATGCAAGAGAAGGATTAACGGTTTCTACTGTGCGCCATTTGCCCGGCAATAGCAAACCGTTCTTTCTGAAATATTAAAAAAACTTACTAACTGATAACGCGAAGTGGTTTTTTCGCCGATTGTCGCCGGAGGCAAACGGCGTTATGATAAAAGTGAAATAAATGGTTAACAGATAATTTTTTTCAAACGAACCGGGGAGGGAATTATAAGTTTTAAACTGCGCTCTTATATTTAACTTAAGACCTTTAAGGAGGAGCAGATAATGTTAACCAAGACAAATAAAAACATTTCGACCAGCGTTTTTTCCGTTCGCATCGCAGTTTTTCTGCAAATTATCATCTGCGTTTTCGCGCTCGGCGTTAGCGCTCAAAATACCGCCGGCAAAAAAAATCTGCCGCTCTGGCAAAGCTATAAAGGCGTCGGTATCGGGACGACGGCAGACGACGTTCGCGCCAAGCTCGGCGCGCCGAAGTCTGAAGACGCGCAGGGCTTCTTTTATGTTTTTTCGGAAACCGAAAACGCGCAATTCCTGCTCGATGATGAAAAGAAAGTGCGGACCATTTCGGTCGTTTTTGACAGCGAGCATCCGGCGCCGCCGAAATTCGAAGATGTTTTCGGCACTGCCGCACAGGCGGAAGCCAAGCCCGACGGTTCGATCTTTAAAATGATGAAATATGAAGCTGCCGGCTACTGGGTTTCATACAACCGGATGGCGGGCGAAAAGGCGACGGTCATCGTGATGATCCAAAAAATGTAGCGGATCAAACGCGAAAAGACGATTTGCCCGCGAAAGACACGAAATGTCATTACTGAGCGGAAAATACTAAGATACCTAGAATTCATTTCTTTTTTTCGTGTCTTTCGTGTCTTTCGCGGGCAAATCGTCTAATTGAAATTGCCGACGTATTGCGGCGCCGGGATGTCGGGCGCGACATTATCGAGCGCGTGATTACTGCCGACCGAACGCGGATCGAGAATCGAATTTCTGCCCTGCACTTCGACGCCGAAACCGGGACGAATGTCGAGCGGGTTGGCTTTGTTCAAAACGCTCAAGGCTTCGCCCGGGACGTAATATTGTGTGATGTGGAGCGCGTCGAACGGGTTCAAACCCAAATGATCGAGCGCGAGCGGCGCGGAATTGACCGCCGTCGCCGGCAGATCGGTCTTGATCGAAGCGTAGGACGCAAGCCCGCCGCCGAGTGAATGTCCGGTTAAGATCACGCGGCTCTCGTCCGAGGCTTTCCACTTATTCGCAAAATCGACCGCTTCTTTATACTGCGCTGTTGACAGACCGAGTCCTTGTTTGACGTTGTCGCCCCAATCCTTACCTTCGTCAGAGCCCGAAAAAGCGACGATCACGCGTTTGTCCTGCGGGTCGAGCGGCTTTAAGGCGATCGCGCGAAAACCCGTCTGCGGATCGTTCTTGACATCAACGACCTTCCATTGTTTGCCGTCGGGAAATTGGTAAACGTCGTTCACTTTCGAGTTCGAACCCTTGTAAGCAAGCGCGCTCGCGCTTTTTGTTTCGGAGAACCTGAGCCCCTGCGCGGCGGGCGGATCCGCGCTTCCCGGATGCGTCAGCGCGTCCAAACCCTTATTTAATAAACCGATTCCTTTGCCGGTCAGATCGGCGGTCTTCGCGGCGACCGTTTGCGCGCCGTTAAGTGTTTGCTGCAAAGCGAATTTGGTCATCGAGGCTTCGAACCGAAACGCGCCGACCGCCGCGTGTTCGCCTACGCTGACCGTCTTTTCGGTTAGGGCAACCGCTGTTTTGGCGACATTGACCGTCGTTTTGACGACCGCTTTGCCGGCGTCTTCGACGTGATTGACGACCGATTTCAAACCGCTGACCGGATTCGGAAATGAAATTCCCATAACTGATTCTCCTTTATAAATAGACAACTTTCCAAAATAGTTTGTTTTAACGCCAAGTTGCCAAGACGCCAAGTTTTTTTATCAGAAATCCTTTGGTTGAATTTCTGATAAATATTTCAAAATTTCAAACGGGTTTGGCTAAACTTTGCGCCTCGGCAACTTGGCGCCTTGGCGTTAAAACGCCGGTTGAATTTTTCAACTCTTTATTTTCACAAGTTTGCTATCTGAGATTATCGGCGGTTTTCCGCGAATGTTTCCTGAAAACGAAATAATTTCGCGACCGACCGTATCCTTTTCGCGCGCCGCCTCGTTTTACCAATTGAACGACGATTTTTTTGAGTCGCCGGATCTTAAATTTTGCAAGGGAGATTTTTTATGAGTGATAAACACGAAAGTATGGACGGAATTATAAAATTATATGATCTGCGGCGCGAACCCGTGCTGCGCGAGGCGCGAGTCTGGTTTGACGGCTTTTACGCGGATTCGTTTGCGGATATAATCGAATTGTTCAAGACTGAAGACGAGCGTTATTTCAGAATGGTTTTGACATATTGGGATATGGCGGCATCGTTCGTCAATCACGGCGCGATCGATGAGCAGATGTTCAATGATATAAACGGCGAACATATTGCCGTTTATGCTAAAGTTGAACCATTTATTGAGGATTTGCGCGGAATGCTGCAAAACCCGGCAGGCTTGGCGCCTCTCGAAAAATTGGTTTTGCGTGCGCCGAACGCCAAAGAAATGATGGCGGGCTTTCGCGAACGCGCCAAAGCCAAACAGACAGCGCAGCGGCAAGCGGCGACGGCATAAAAAATTGTCGGGGCGGCGGCGTGTCCGCGCCCGTTTTTGCCGTCTAACATTCAAGACGGATGATTGTCACAATCGGGCGACCACCAGGCGTCGCCCCGACAATTTTATTTTGAATAATAATTATGACAACAGTGCCGGCATTAAATTTAACCGAAGTTCGAGGCGAGTTTGAAGACTTGATCAAAATGATTCGCCCCGAACTTCACCGCTACGCGGCGCGGATGGTCGGCTCCAGCATCGACGGCGAAGATGTCGTCCAGGAAGCCGTTCTGAAGGCGTTCAATTCGCTCGACCAAATCAAAACCGATGTGAACCTGCGCGGCTGGCTTTTCCGCATCGCCCACAACAAAGCGATCGATCACCTGCGCGGGCGCAAACTGCAAACGATGGAACAACTCGATGAAAAC
>JBBQOA010000540.1:0-3449 GCA_038330465.1 Pyrinomonadales bacterium | reverse complement strand
CGGCTCGGTTTTGTCAATGGTGAATATTTCGGCGGTTTAGCGGCTGAAGTCAAGACGCCGGAATGGGCGACCGCCTGCGGGTTGGCGCTCGCTTCGATGCGCCAGCAAATTCGGGAACATTCAAACGGCGGAAAGTCGCCGACACGCAAAGTTGCCGAGTGGTTTGAAAATTTTCGTGAAAAATTCAGATAAATGTAACTTCTGGACTGGATTTTTCACCGCAAATCGTTGTATGCTGTTTCGCCGTAGGCACAATATCTTGTTGAACGACGAAAAAGTAAACGCCCCAGAAGTTACACCACGTTTTTGCGTTTAAATACACTTAAAAAGGAAAGCAATTATAATGACGGACGGTCTTCAAATGAAAAATAACGGCATAAAAATTTTTATTGACGAGCCACCTGTAACGGGTGCCAAAATTAAGGTCATCGGCGTTGGCGGCGGGGGAAGCAACGCGGTTAATCGAATGATCGAAGCCGGAATCAAAGGCGTTGAATTTATTGTAGTAAATACGGATGTGCAGGCTCTCAACGATTCCAAGGCGCCGATGAAGATCCAACTCGGCAGCCGTCTGACCCGCGGACTCGGCGCCGGTTCAAATCCGTCGATCGGGCGCGACGCGGCGCTCGAAGATCACGAAAAAATTATGGACGTGCTCGAAGGTGCGGATATGGTTTTTGTCACAACCGGCTTAGGCGGCGGCACCGGCACGGGCGCGGCGCCGGTCGTTGCTTCGCTGGCGATCGAACTCGGCGCGCTGACCGTTGCGGTCGTCACCAAACCGTTCACGGTCGAAGGCAAAAAGCGAATGGCGCAAGCCGAACAAGGTTTAGCCGAACTTCGCGGTTGTGTCGATACGATCATTACGATCCCGAATTCAAAACTCAAAGATGTCGAGGAAAAGATCTCGATTATGGATGCTTTCCGGCGCGCTGACGATGTGCTGCTCCAAGCCGTTCAGGGCATCAGCGATCTGATCACGACTTCGGGCGTGATCAACCTCGATTTTGCCGATGTCCGCGCCGTCATGAAGGGCAGAGGCGTCGCCTTGATGGGCATCGGGCAAGCGAAGGGCGAAGGCGCGGCGGTCAAAGCGATGAAATCGGCGATCGATTCAAAACTTCTCGAAGAAAATTCCATCAAAGGCGCGAGGGGCGCGCTGATCAATATCACGAGCTCAAAAAATACGGCGCTTAACGAGATCGAAGAGGCGATCGCTTTGATCGAAGCCGAAGCGCACGACGAAGCCGACATCATTTGGGGAACGGTTTTCAACGATGAGATGGGCGACGAAGTGAAAATTACCGTCATCGCGACCGGTTTCGACAGTCAAAAATATTCCGTCATACCGTCCGGCGGTCAACCGACCGAACAAACACAAGCTATCGGTCAATTCAGCGTGCGGACGGGTTTTATGCCTTCAGAAAAAGAAGAAGACATCAATGTCCCGACATTTATCCGCCGCCAGGCAGATTAATTTCGGTGTTTGAGAAAAACAGATTCCGGCTTACCGAATCGTTATGGAGACAGGAAACTAATGAGAGACAGATACGAATCGCAAAATTATCAGCGTCAACCGAACGAGCAGTCAGATGCTCGTAAAAAAACACCGCCGAGCGAAACGAACGCCGAGATCTATTACTACAAAAAGCAGATTGATTCCCGAACTCTGATGGCGATCGTATTGCTCGATGGCGAAGAAATTGAAGGCACCATCGAATGGTATGACCGCGACGCGCTGAAAGTGAACCGGACCGATGCGCCGAATGTTTTGCTTTTGAAACATAACATCAAATATATGTTCAAAGCCGAAGACCGTCCTGAAAGTCCGAAAAGTAAAAAGTAATTGGCAAGATTAGAATCTTTTTGAATATTTTGATGTTATTCTGTTTGTGTGAGTGCTGACTTTCGTGAAAATACCCGCGAATTTGTAAAAGTGTGTTTACCTCGTGTCGGCATCACGATGGGCGATGCCGCCGGTATCGGTCCCGAAATAGTTCTAAAATCGCTTTCCGAAAAAAATATTTTCAAAATTTGCCAGCCCGTGATCATTGGCGACGCGGCGAATTTGCATCAGGCGGCGCGGGATCTGAAGATTAACGTTGATTTGGTAACCGTCAAAAATGGCGCCGCGATTCCGCCGCCGACTGAAAAAATAATAGTTTACGATTTAGCAAATATCAGACAGGAAATTGTCTGCGGCGAAGAATCGGCGGTCAGCGGAAAAGCCTCCGCCGAATATATCGAAGAAGCCGTGCGGCTTTGGCAGGCGAACGAGATCGACGCGATCGCGACCGCGCCAATCAGCAAAATGGCGATTCATCTCGGCGGCTATGATTTTCCCGGACACACCGAATTTCTGGCTTTTTTAACGGGCACCCAAGAATTTGCGATGTCGTTTTTTGCGGAAAAACTGCGCGTCGTACTGCTTTCGACGCACGTTTCGTTGCGCGCCGCGATCGAGCTCGTTAAAAAGGAAAAATTGGTCGAATTGATCAGATTTTCGCACCGCGAAATTTCGCGGTTGTTGAAAAGAGACGCGCGGCTGGCGGTTGCCGGACTCAATCCGCACGCTTCCGAAGGCGGAATGTTCGGCACTGAAGAGGAGTCGGAAATTCTTCCCGCGATCAAGGAATGCCGCGAAAACTGGGGCATCGAGGTGACGGGCGCCTTTTCACCCGACACGATCTTTCTGCGCGGGTTTAAGGGCGAATTCGACGGCGTCATCTCGTGTTATCACGATCAGGCGACGATTGCCGTCAAATGTCTGTCGTTCGGCGCATCGGTCAATGTCACGCTCGGTTTGCCGCTGATCAGAACATCGGTCGATCACGGCACGGCTTTTGATATCGCGGGAAAAAACCTGGCGGAATCTTCGAGTATGACCGCCGCGATAAAATTAGCCGCCGAATTATCGTTAAATTCGTAAAATCGGCAAACTTTAGTTAGAATTAATTGGAAGCCAGAAAAGGGGTAGAATTTTTATAAGATGAGTGAAGTTTTGGATACCGGACAAGCAAATATATTAGTTGCTGATGATGATCCGGCTATCTTGCGCCTTGTCAAAGCCATCGTCGAAAAAGAAGGCTTCAAGGTAATTACGGCGCGCGACGGTAAAGAAGCATATAAATTTTTACAGACGGGCGAGCCATTTGTCGCGGCAATTTTTGATGTCGTGATGCCCTATATTCAAGGCACTGAACTGGTTCGTTATATGCAATCCGAAAAGCGTTTGATGAAAATTCCCGTGATTATGATGACGGCAGAACAGAGTTCGCGTCTTTCGTCAGACAGTTTTGCGGCGGGCGCGGTGGCTTTCTTGCCGAAACCTTTTACCAACGCGCAGCTTCAAACTATGCTCAGAATGTTTATCAAACAAAGTTTGTAATTTTTGAAGAAACTTTTTGAGTTTTGAATTCTTTTCTTATATTCTAGTTTTAATTAATTGT
>JBBQOA010000539.1:0-3455 GCA_038330465.1 Pyrinomonadales bacterium | reverse complement strand
AGCCTTTGTTGACGAGAATTTCAATTTTTACAGTAAATTTCTGCAAGGGACGAAAGAACAGCAACCGCGCTGGCGGCGTTGTATCGGTGCTACCGACAATGCGGTCGGTGAAGCGCTCGGCAAGGAATATGTCAAGAAAGCATTCACGCCCGAAGCGCAAAAACGGATGAGCGAACTGATCGATAATTTGTTTGCCGCTTATCGTGAACGAATTTCGAAGCTCGATTGGATGAGCCCCGAAACTCGCGAAAAAGCGCTTGGGAAATTAAATACTTACCAGCGCAAGATCGGATTCAACCAAAATCCGCGCGGCTATGCCGGTCTGAAGATCGACCGCAAATCGCTTTTTAATAATTCACGAAGCGTTGCTCAATTTGAAATCACCCGCAACTTGAATGATGTCGGACAAAAGGTTGACAAAACGCGTTGGGGAATGACTCCGCCGACCGTTAATGCTTATTATAATCCGAGTTTTAACGAGATCGTTTTTCCCGCCGGAATTCTGCAGCCGCCGTTCTTTAACTTTCAGGCGGACGATGCGATCAACTACGGCGCGATCGGCGCGGTCATCGGTCACGAGATCTCGCACGGATTTGACGATCAGGGCAGTCAATTTGATGCGGAAGGAAACCTGAAATCGTGGTGGACAAAGGACGACCGCGCCGCTTTTGAAGAAAAAGCAATGTGTGTTTCCAATCAATTCAGCGGTTATGAGATCCAGAAAGGACTGAACATCAACGGCAAACTGACATTAGGCGAAAATATCGCCGACCTTGGCGGTTTGACGGCATCTTATGTCGCCTATCAAAAATCTCTGGAAGGCAAACCGCGTCCTGCCGACATTGACGGATTCACCGCAGAACAGCGATTCTTTTTGGGTTACGCACAGGTTTGGGCAACCAAATCGACGCCGGAATTTGAACGTCAGCAAGTGTTGACCGACTCGCATTCAAATGCCCGTTACCGCGTCAACGGACCGCTATCGAATCTGCCGCAATTTGCCGGCGCTTTCAGTTGCAAACAGGGACAGCCGATGGTTCGTTCGGATATGTGTAAAATTTGGTAGTTCGATCATCAAATCAGAAAAGGCTGAAAGAGAAATTCTTTCAGCCTTTTCTGATTTGATCAAAGCGTAATTCCCCAATATATAAAAAGAGAATTATTCTTGCGTCCCGAATTTCCGATGCTGTAACCGGCGTATAACGCGCTCGTTTTGCTTGTCGTGATCGACAATCCGGGCGTTCCGTAGCCGAAGCGATTTTTGCCGCTGTACCAATCCGCGACAAATTTCACCTTTGCCGTGATCGGCTGTTCAAAACCGATCATCGCGCCGCCTTTGGTGCCGTTTCCGCTCGCCCGATTAACAAGCCCGTAACCGCCGCCCGTCAATCGCGCACCGTAATTGCCTTTGAACTGTTTGCTGACATTGCCGTAGAGCATCCCAAAAGTATTCGTTCCCGAGCGGCGCGTAATCGGCGCATAAAGAATCGCTCCGGTCGAAACGGCGACCCCGTATTTTTCACTTTGATATGCTTGATATTTGATATTCGGCTGAATTTCAACCGAATTCGGCGAGCCGGTTCTGGTGAACGCGACATTGACGCCGACCTCAACTTTCTTGCCCAATCCGACGACCGCGCGCGGAACGTAGGCTTGAAATCCGCCATTGGTGTAACTTTCGAGATGTGCCAAAAAGTCGAATTCCAAATAGACCTTCTTTTCGGGCACGACGTCTGTTGAAGGAATGTTAAAAAGTGTGGATTGTCCTTTAATGATCTGTGTATTGCCCAAAAATATCAACACACATAAAGCAATATTCAACTGAACTATTGATTTCAAATAGCGCATATAGTAATATTTTCTCCGTTCATCCTCTTATCTAAAGAGGTGATAAAGAGCCCGCTTGTCGAGCCTGCCAAGTCTTTGACAAGCGGGCTTGTTCCATTTTCCAAAGGTCAAAGAAGGCGTTTTCGATTAAAACTCGCGGTCTTTGATCGTTAATGTTTTTATGTTTCAAACGCCGGTTCGGCACCGATCGACGCGGTTTCTTCGGATACATTTTCGGCGATCGGCACTAAATTAGGCTGAAAGAAATCGGGATAAGCCAAGGCGCCGACTTCGTGCATATCCAATCCCTGAATTTCGACCTCTGCCGAAACGCGGTTTCCGATCAACACGCCGACGAGCTTGAAAAAAGCGTAAAATGCGACAAAGACAAAGACAAAACAAGTTGCCGTGCCAATTAATTCAGCCCATAACTGGCTCAATCCGCCGCCGTAAAACAATCCGATGACCGGAGTTGCCACTCCGTTGTAACCGGCGCCGTAAGTTCCATCCGCAAAAAGCCCGAGCGAGATCACGCCCCACGCGCCGCAAACGCCGTGAACACTGATCGCGCCGACCGGATCATCGATCTTTGCTTTATGTTCGAAGAAATAAATACTTCCAACCAGTAAACCACCGGCGATTCCGCCAATTGCAACCGCGCCGAAGCTCGTCACGAAAGCACACGGAGCTGTGATGGCTACCAAACCCGCCAACATTCCGTTTGCTACTAAACCGATATCGGCTTTGTCATATTTGATCAGCGAAATGATCATTGCGACGATCGCGCCGGCAGCCGAAGCGAGCATCGTATTAACAGCGACGACCGCAATTCGCAGATCCGTTCCCGCAAGACTCGATCCCGCATTAAACCCGAACCAGCCGAAAGCCAGAATGAACACGCCGAGTAAAGCCATCGGAATATTATGTCCCGGAATGCTGTTGACTTTGCCGTCCGCACCGTATTTACCGATGCGTGGTCCAACGACGATCGCTCCGGCAAGTGCCGCCACGCCGCCGACCAGATGAACGACCGACGAACCTGCATAATCAACGTGTCCGTTGCCGAGTCCGAATTGACTGCCCAGCTGCGCCAGCCAGCCGCCGCCCCACACCCAATTACCGAAGATCGGATAAACGATCATCGACATAAACAACGCAAACAGCACAAATGATGCCCATTTCCAACGCTCCGCGAGTGATCCTGTCGGAATCGTCGCTGCCGTATCCATAAAGACCATCGCGAAAAGGAAAAGTCCGAAAACGCCGACATCATAGCTATCGCCGCTCAAAAAGAAACCCGTTTTCCCAAAGAGTCCGAGCGTGTGTCCGGCGATATCGATCGTAAATTCACTCGCGAGCGGCGCCGTGCCGCCGAGATTGGCGATCGCGCCGACGCCGCCCATCATCAAGCCAAAACCGCAGATCCAAAAGCCGATCATCCCCAAACCATAAACCATAAAGTTCATCGTCATCGTATGCGCCGCGTTTTTGGCTTGCGTAAATCCTGTCTCAGCTAAGGCGAAACCAGCCTGCATAAACATAACCAAAAATCCTGCACCCAAAATCCATAAGAAATTCAGCGAAATTTTTGTGTGTCCGACCTCGCTTGCCAATTCCTGCAAGGTCGG
>JBBQOA010000538.1:0-3474 GCA_038330465.1 Pyrinomonadales bacterium | reverse complement strand
CTGCGGAGTCGTATTTGCAACCTCAACCGGCTTGTCATTAGCCTCGGCCGGTGCGGTGCCCTGGATCTGAGACTTCATAGAGAACTGCTTCAGCGGCTTGTTCTCGACCGACGCTACAAATTTACCGTCGCCGACCTTAGTAACCTTGCGAAATACGAGCCGGTTCTCTTCAACAGCGACGAGTTGGCCGTCGAAAAACTTCTCGCCCGGATAGATCGTGTAGGACAATTTGATCGGCGTTGCTTCGACCATCGCGGCATAACCGCGCGCCGTTTTGAAAATTCCGGTGACCGACATTTCGTCGAGCGTCAGAACACTGGTCACTTTCGGAATCGGCTGATCGTTTAATGCCGCCGCTTCGCGCAATTGTTTGTAATAATTGATACGCGCTTCGATCGCCGGCGCGATCACGGGCACGATCGGCGGCGGACCTTTTTTCTCCGGTTTGGTCGATCCCGGCGTCGAACTGTTTGGCGTGACTGACTTTTTCGGTTTTTTCCATTCCGGCGTTAAGAACGGGTCTTTAACCTGGGCATTGGTCTGCGCGAAATGTCCGCCGACCAAAACAAATCCGGCAATGGCTAAACTCAAACTCAGGAAGCGTGTCATTTTCGATTTATTCAACATAACTTTTCTCTCTCAAGAAATTAAAAAATTCCTCTTAAACTATTTGGCAACGGGCGGTTGCGGTGCGGGTTGGTTCGCGACGGGCGGCTGCTGTCCGTTCGGTACGGGCGGTTGTCCGGGTTTGTTCGGCTGAACAACCGGTTTTAAGTCTTCCGGCGAAGCATAATATGCCGTCAGCAAAAACTGTGCGTGCAGCGTACGGGTATCGCTCTGATTATTTAAGGTCATCAGTTTGAAATCGGAAATCGAAACAATTCGCTGCAATTTCGCCATTTTCTCGAAAAAGTCGCGTAAATTGTTGAAATTGCTGTCAACTTCGATTTCGACCGGTTTCGCCATAATGACATCTTGCTGCGTATCTTCACGCGGCGTAAAACGCATCACGACCAACCGGCTTTCGCCTGCAGTGTCCTGCAAACCCTGCAGAACATTGGTGATCTCACGCTGTTCCGGCAAGAGGACCTTCAATTCGTCGTATTCCTGCGATTTGCTGGCATAGAGCGAACGAAACTCGTTTATACGTTGGGTGGCGATCCGCGCGGTTTCGTTTTGGGCGGTTTTTTGCGCGACCTGATCTTCAATGGCTTGAATTTCAACGCGTGTTCCGCTGGTTACGAAATACCAGACCGAAAGGTAAAGCATTCCCGCGATACCGACCAAAACTATTAATTGTAAGTGCCAGGCTAGGGCTTTGAATTTTTCTAACATCTCGGTTTCCTTTTTCTTTTTGGTTTTTTTTTATTAACCGAACAAAGTTTTATTGCTGATTTTTTGCAACTTGTGTCTGGGCGCTGCTGTCTGTTTGTGTCGCCGGTTTCGGCTGTTGCGCCGGTTGATTGGGCGAATTGGCGGCAACGGTCGTCGCGGCATCGGGCTGACTTGCCTTGGAAGGCGTGTAAGCACACCGGATCGTAAAGTTGAAAGTGACGAGCTTGGGCGCTTCCGCCGGATTCGGCTGAGTCGTCGCGGAAACTGTCGCCGGCTGAATAATGTCTTCTTTGCGAGCGGTTTCAATGCTCAGATTTGAAAACAAGCCGCCTGAAAATTCCAGACTTTTACCAAATTGGGTCGGGGCGGCTTCTTCATTTGAGGTGCCTTTAATTTCCAATTGGTCGCCTTTTTGCTCAACACTGTCGAGATAGATTCCCGGTGTCATCGTGATTCGTTCGCGCAGGGCTTCTAAAACCGCGCTCGGACCGGCTTGTGAATTGCGAAGTTTTTTGATCGCTTCAATTCGGACGTCGATCGACTGAATTTTCGCTTCCAATTCCTTCTGTTCTTTCATCACCGCTTCGAGTTCGGTGGCAACTCGTTTTTGCTCTTCGAGCCGATGTTCGGCATCGACTTTCGCCATCTGGGTGCTGATCACGTCCCAACCGATCACGGCGGCGAGCAGAAAACCGACCGCTAAGCCCATCAAAAGCAGGCGTGACGCCGCGCTTCCGACTTTTCGTTCGACCGTCGCAACGGTCCCATTGTGTCTTTCCGTAACTGATTGTAAAAGGTTTACTCTAATCATCTTGCTTCTACTCCCCTCACTGCCAAACCGACGGCAACCGCCATTTCCGGCATAATTTCACTCAAATAATCGGGATCAAATTTTCGTGTATCAACCTTGATCTGGCGAAACGGGTCTAAAACTTCGACCGGCAATTCAAGTTTGCTCGAAAGTTCTTCCGATAGTCCGGCAAGCTTTGAGCCGCCGCCGGAGATTAATATTTTTTGGACATTAACGCCATTGTCTTCGGTCGTCGCGCGGTAAAAATCGAAAGTCTTTTGAATTTCCATCGCGACCATTTCCGTCACGTTACTCATTAAAGGCTCAATGGCTTTTTCATCCATATTGCTGGTCGGATCGACGACTCCGCGTTTGACCGCTTCCGCCTGTTGAAAACTGAGTCCTAAATTTCGCTGCAGAATATCGGTAAACTGACTTCCGCCAACCGTGATATCGCGTGTAAATACTGAATTAACGCCTTGGACGATGTTGACGTTCATCGTCGAAGCACCGATATTGAGCAGGGCAACAACTTGCGAAGCGTCCGGCTGATAATTGATCTCGTAGCAATTCTGCAAAGCAAAAGTGTCAATATCAATGATCACAGGTTGTTTTCCGGCAAGCTGAATGGCTTGTTTCAAACTGTCAATTCTTTCGCGTTTGCAGGCAGCGATCAAAACCTGGGTCGCGCCGTTGGTTTGATTCGTGACGTGATAATCAAGACTGACATCCGATAAGTCATATGGAATATGTTCTTCGGCGTGCCAGTCGATCGATTCTTCGAGTTCGTCGCGGCTCATCGGCGGCAAAACGATGTTCTTAACAATCACCGAATGTCCGCTGACGCCCGTCACAACCTGATTGGCACTGATTTGATGGTCTCTGCAAACATTTTGAATCACTTCGGAAACGGCGTTCATTTCCATAATCTGACCGTCAATAATCGTGTCGTCGGGCAAATTTTCGTAACCCAAACCAACGAGGTTCAAATTGTTTAACTTGCCTTCGAGTTCAACCACTTTGACAGAACTTGAGCCGACATCTAAGCCGGCAACACCTTTCTTTTTACCGAATAGCATTCTTTTCTACTCCTTTTCGCTTTCGCGCCAATCTCTCTTGAATATGAAATTTTAATTCTTTATTTGATTACCCAAACGATTCAGGTTCCCGAGCTTACGTAGATATTTTTGCCACCTCTCAGGATTGACAGCAAAGACGGGACTTTTCTTGATAGGTCTAAACTGATTTGCAGAACCGAGATACCTGTTTCGTTTTTCATCCTTGATATGTGCCAACGATATTTTTGAAGAACTATAATCGTTAACCCAATGTGTTCTTTTTTGCTTTAA
>JBBQOA010000537.1:0-3490 GCA_038330465.1 Pyrinomonadales bacterium | reverse complement strand
GGGCAATTCTTTTTTGATGATCTCGATGTCGTGCAGGATCGATTCCTGCGTGTCGTTCGGAAAACCCAAAATATAACCGCAATAGGTAACGATTCCGACCTTTTTCCAGGCGAGCAGCATCGCGCGGTAATCGGTGATCTTGTTCTGTCGTTTGCTCGCGCCAAGCAGCGAATCGGGATTGATATTTTCCAGTCCGATGAAAACTCGTTTGACGCCGGCACGTTTACATTTTTCAATAAAACCGGGAAGTTTATGGCAAAGCGTATCGACCTGAATGATAAAACTGATCTTCAATTTTTCGACTTCGCGCAATTCGATCAGCTTGTCCAAAATTATTTCCCAATCCTTGTTTCGCGCAAAATTGTCGTCGGTAATAAAAAATGAATGAAGTCCCTGCGCGACATTGGCACGAATTAGTTTTTCGATGTCGGCGGGCGCACGGCGGCGCGATTTTTTGCCTTGGACATTGATGATCGTGCAAAATGAACACGAAAACGGACAGCCGCGTCCAGCATCGAAACTCGTCGTTGAGCCCGCCGTTAAGTGCACGCGTTCCGCCGGAAGCAAGGGCGTCGCGACATTTTCGATGTTTGGGAGATCGTCCATAAAATTATAGATTTCGGGCAGTTTGTTCTCGATAGCGTCAACCAAGACTTGTCCTAATCTGCCTTCGGCTTCACCGGCAAACAGCGTGACGCCCAAATCCAGCGCCGCTTGAACGTGCGAATCTCTTTCCTTTAACATCGCCATCGTGCCCGAAACGTGAAAACCGCCGATCGCGACTTTAATGTTTTTTGCGCGCAAAGGATGGGCAAGGTCGAGCGCGCGCGGAAACTGATTCGATTGCACGCCGACGAGCATCACGATTCCGTCGTCCGCCGATTCGATCAATGAAACGATGTTTTTGATCTTGATATTGGTATTTGTTTCGTCAAAGGCGTGAATTTCAAAATCGACCGTTTCGCCCAAAATCTTTTGGTCGCGGCATTCGAGCGCCAAACCGTAAAGACACGCGAGCGAATTCGCCGGAATCGCCGAGCGAAACCATTGAATCACATAACCATCGTCGTCATAATGCGAAGGTTTGATCAATACCAGAGAAAATCGTTTTCGGATTGTCATTGTTTTTTTGAAGCGAAACGATTTTAGCTCAATTGTTTGCGCATTACAAGAAAATTACTTGCGGCGGCTGGAGTTTCTGAGGCGGCGGGAAATACTTCGATTTTCCGGCAAATTTGAAGAAAGTGAAGATCTTGAGCATTTTTCCAAACGCAGGCACGCGAACCGCCGACCGCGTTCCGGTCGTAAAATTCGTTTAACTTTTCGACATCAAGAAAACGATCAGCAAAATCACGATCGCCAAACCGACGACGATTGCAATCATATTGACGGGAGTTGTTTTCGATTTATGGATCTCGACGTTGGTCGTGCCGGAAGCGGTTTCAAAAGTGCTGTTGATCTTATAATCGCCAACTCTTTGGTCAAGCAGATTGGCGTTGTTGATCAGGTTGTTCATTTCTTCCTGCGCGGCGGTGTTGCGATATTCCGCCTTGCGTTTTTCGACCGCCAAACGGACGATCTCGTCGGCGGCTTTTTCGGTCACTCGGCGCGCCTGTGTTTCGTCCAGATTTTGCAGAGCATTATCAACAATATCTTCCGCCGAGAGCGGAAACAGCGATTGTTTTTTCGGGACAAGTTCTTTTTTTTCGTCTTCCAAATCGGTCTTAGCTCCTGTTGATGTATAAAGTAATCGTTCCGTATGGAAATTTCAATTCGTGCGTGACTTTCGGTTTGAGATTTGTTTCGGCGAGCAGTTTTTCGATGCTCGCAAATTCCTCTTTCAGCATCGAAACGGCGATTCGTCCTTCTTCGGCTTGTGATTTTCGCAAAATATTCTGCGCCAATTGCATATCGCCCTGCCCGAGCCACTGCAGTTTTCGCTCGATCTCTATCGGCAGTTGCGCCGTAAAAGTTTTAGCAATAATCTGCTCGATGAGCGGCGTTAATTTTTCTTCCCAATCGTCGGTCGAAACCTTTAATTCATATTTATCTTTGGCGCAATATTCTTCCATCAAATGACGCAAAACTTCGCACTTTAAATCATAATCCATCACGTTCGGCAGATGAATCAAAAATCGCTGATAAGTCTGCGCGATCGGGCGGACTTTGCCGTCTTTCCACTTTAAATAAGTCTTTCGCGCATACTGCGCCGCGCCTGTGCCGAATTGATTTTTATACAATTCGAGAAGCTCTTCAAGCGATTTTTCATCAAGCCCCAAAAGAACGCGCATTATTTCGCGGTTGTGTATTTTTTTGTCGGAATTGGAAAAATATTCTTTGAATTTTGATTTGATGAACTGCTTGGTGTTTCTGATTTTCCCGTCGGAGAAATCGTCATAATTATCAATCCAACGCCAAAAAAGAAATCCCGCCAAAAATATAGCAGCGACAATTAAAAGTGCTAATAAAAGCGGATTCATTAGAAATCTTCTTTACAGTAAACCTCTTTCTTTAACGCGTAAATAAGTTTCAAGTAGTTTCGGCGCGAGGGTTGAGGTTGTTACGTCGAGCGCCAAACCGCCAAGTATTTCGACCGATCTGAGGGCGGCTTCGCGTTGTCGGATGATCTCTTCCGCCGCCGATTGAACGAAGACTTCTTTTAATTCTTTTGGAATTTCGCTGACCGTCGCGTTCAGGTCGCGGTCGCCGATCGTGACGACGAGCGGCAGATGGCGCGGACGCAGGAGTTTGAGCGAATTGATCAATTCTTTGGACGACTCCTTGTCAACGAGATCGGTTAAAATCACGACGAAAGCGCGTTTTTTGGTGGTCGAAGCGATATACTGAAAGGCTCTTGCATACGACGGTTCGATCAGTTCGGGTTCGAGGTCGTGGAGGGCTTCGAGCACCGCGTCGATATGTTCGACGCCTTTTTTCGGCGGCAGATATTTTTTCACGCGGCGTCCGAAAACCATCAAACCGCAATTATCTCCGGCGCGTGCGCACGCCGACATCATCGCCAGAGAAGCGTGGATCGCCGTATCGAATTTCGTTTCGTCGTTGATGCGTCCGGTCATCAGGCGTCCGGCGTCGAGCGCGATGATGATCGTCTGGTCGCGTTCGATCTGATATTGACGCGTGATGAGTTTGCTTCTTCGGGCGGTTGCCGTCCACGAAATATGGCGAAGCTCGTCGCCGCGCACATAATCGCGCATCGATTCAAATTCGCGCCCTTCGCCGCGCCGCACGGAGCGCCGCTGGATCGCTAAGAATGATTGAGCGCCAAGTGCTTTGAGTTCCATTTCGCGGGCGCGCCGCATATTCGGATAAACCTTGACGGATTGCGCCGCGCCGAGTATCAACATAAAGAAGAACAAACCGATATAAGTAAGAAAAGGCAAATCACTATGTACGTAGTTGTGATTTACTCGGTTCGGCGGCTGCAGATAATAAATAATATAGACTAGATTTTGCTTAGAGATGGTGTATA
>JBBQOA010000536.1:0-3491 GCA_038330465.1 Pyrinomonadales bacterium | reverse complement strand
ACCAGATTCACCGTCATCCGATCCGAATTGCAACGATCCGGTCAATAAAACTAAAGGCGACTGCAAGGATGAAAAGAAATGTTGGGTTGACGATTATGATAAGAAAATTTCGATAGAGTCGTATAGTCGCTATTTTAAGCAGTATAAACCTGACGGAACGCTGATGAGCTACAGCTTTCCCAAAACATACAAGATACTCGCGCCCGTCAAAACCGGTGATAAAATAACCGTTGAGGTCAGATTCAAAGTCGAAAAACTGGCGGGCGTTACCGATGCCGACGTAACAACCGCCAAGTCAAACCTTGAAAAAGGCATCAATACTTATTGGAATAATAAGTTTACGTTGGAAGCCGATGACCCCGAATGCGGAAAAAAATCGTTCAAGGTCGAGTATAAAGCTATCTGGGTTGATTCGGGACACGACTACACGATGAAGGTTCACGATACCTACGCCCGGGAAGGTTTGACCGGAAAGGTACTTGACGTTTCAAAAACGACGAGCGATTGGACTTACGCTCACGAATTCGCGCATACCGTCGGGACACCCGATGAGTATTCATATACGACCGATACGGAAACGGTCAAATACGTCAAACCGGACGGCAGTTTGGATTCAGGAGTTTCGGCGCCGCCTTTTAAGGCGAAGAACGCGGCGGATGCAACGATTATGTCATCGGTTGACAATACGACCGTTTTGAAGCGGCACGGGTGGAACATCGCCATCGAAACACAGGAATTATTGACCGCAAAACTCGGTCGGAAAATAAAATGCGATATAAAATAGCAATAATTTTAGTTGTCTTATTGTCGCTTGGCTTTCAAAACAAGAAGTGCGACGATAACAAAAAGGAGACTTCGATGAACAATCAGATACTTTCTGTCAAGGTAAGCTGCCGTGGCAATGAACAATGCTTTTTTGAAGGAAAAGACATTTTTCTGGATATTAAAATTTTCAATAATGCTGATGCCGATGTCGGCTTTCCGCTGGAATTCGCCAAATCAAAAGGTCCGATCACCCGATTGATTGATAATCGCACCGGTGCCGACACCTTCATCCCGACCCATCCACCGAACGGCGACCTGCTGGAAAAATTTACAACGATACGACCGGGCGAATTCGTAGAAATGGAATGGGTCATCACCGCCGAAGAACTTCAGCAATACGGTACGGATGTCGATGTTTCCATCGAAATCACGATTATGGCTGACATCCTCCTCAAAAGCCAAAAAATCAACTTCCGTGGAAGCAACACCCGCCGCATCGTCAACAAAAACCGCGCCGTTTCCTGACACGGCGCGGGAAAATCCGCTAAATCCAACCCGCAAAATTGCTTAAACGAAACAGCATTTCTGCTCGCAATCCGATTTTTACGGGTGCGTCATATCAACGGGAACGACCCATTCGTCGAATTGTTCGCTTGTCAGCAAGCCTAATTCAATCGCCGATTCTTTGAGGCTGATTCCCTTTTTATGTCCATTTTTGGCAATCTTCGCGGCATTGTCGTAGCCGATGTGTTGATTAAGCGCGGTCACGAGCATCAGCGAATCCTTGAGGTATTTATCGATCTGTTCACGGTTTAGTTCGATGCCCGCGACGCAGAATTCAACAAAGCCTTTACAGGCATCGTTCAATAATCGAACGGAATGCAGAAAATTATGGATCATCACGGGTTTGAAAACATTCAGCTCGAAATTGCCCTGCGAACCGGCGAAACCGATCGCGGCATCGTTGCCCATCACTTGCGCGGCGATCATCGTGATCGCTTCCGATTGCGTCGGATTGACCTTGCCGGGCATGATCGAACTGCCGGGTTCGTTTTCAGGGATGACGAGTTCGCCGATGCCGCAACGCGGTCCCGAAGCAAGCCAGCGAACATCGTTGGCGATCTTCATCAAACTTGCCGCGAGAGTTTTGAGCGCGCCCGAAGCAAAGACGATCTCGTCGTGGGCGCTGAGCGCGGCGAACTTGTTCGGATGTGCGCGAAAAGGCAATCCCGTCAATTCGGCGATCTTCGCGGCGGCACGTTCGGCAAATTCGGGATGCGCATTGAGTCCCGTACCGACGGCGGTGCCGCCGATCGCGAGATCGTACAAGCCGTCGAGAACCTGCCGTAATCGGTCAACATCTCTTTCGATCAGCGAAGCCCAGCCGCCGAATTCCTGCCCGACCGTGATCGGCGTCGCATCCTGCAAATGCGTGCGTCCGATCTTGACGACATCGGCAAATTGCGCGGCTTTCGCGTTGATCGCGTCGGCAACGAACCGGACGGTCGGAATCAGCGCGGTTAATCTTTCGGCGGCGGCGATATACATCGCGGTCGGGAAAGTATCGTTCGACGATTGCGACATATTCACGTCATCATTCGGGTGGACAGGATTTTTGCTGCCCATCACGCCGCCCGCGATCTCGATCGCGCGATTCGAAATAACTTCGTTGGCGTTCATATTCGTTTGTGTGCCGCTGCCCGTCTGCCAGACTCGTAAAGGAAAATGCGCGTCTAATTTGCCCTCGATGACTTCGTTCGCGACACGCACGATCAAATCGGTCTTGCTGAGCGTCATTTTATCCGGTTTTAACTGATGATTGGTAATCGCGGCAGCTTTCTTTAAAATTCCGAGCGCACGGATCATTTCACGCGGCATCACGTCGAAACCGATGTTGAAATGATGCAAAGAGCGTTCGGTTTGCGCGCCCCAATACTTATCCGCTTCGACGGCGATCTCGCCTATCGAATCTGTTTCGATCCGTGTTTTTTTATCTGTTGCTTTGGCTTCTGACATAATATTTTTTAGTTGTAAAATCCGATTGTTGTTTAACTGTAATGTTGATTATACTTGTGAAGTTGTCAGTCACAAAATAAAGGGATCGACCAAGATTTTATGAAAATTAAATTAAGCATTTTAATTACTTTCGCGGCATTGTTTGTATTTTGGAGCGGTTCGACCGTGTGTTACGCGCAGGAGGAAGAAGAGCCGATCGTCGGGGGTTATGTCAAAGCGGACATGGCGGATGCCCAAGTGATTGCGGCGGCAAAATTCGCCGTCAAAAGACGCAGCCAAACACAGAAGGCGACCATTAATCTGCTTTCGATCAAAAATGCCGAAGTACAGGTCGTCGCGGGTTTGAATTACGAACTTTGTATGCAGGTCGATTTTAAGAAGAAAAAGAACCAAAAAGCAGTTAAGCAATTTGTGCAGGTCGTTGTTTACCGCAACTTAAAGAATACGTATTCGCTGACAAGCTGGACGGAAAAAACCTGCGCCGAACAATAAATGGTCAGTCTATCAGGTATTCTTAGAATCTTACGCGTCTTCATTCCACCGCGTATTCTTCCAATTTTTCTGTTGTTTTTCATCAAGAAAGGTCCAGGCAACGATGCGGCTTGTTTTATTGCCCTGCCCCATCGAAATGGTTTTCACGTCAAAGGCTTTGGCGGTTTTGAGAGCGGCGTAAACTCTTTTGAGATGCGATTGCTTTGAAATCAGAGTTG
>JBBQOA010000535.1:0-3528 GCA_038330465.1 Pyrinomonadales bacterium | reverse complement strand
CACTCAACGGCGCCTTGCAGACCGCCCTGCGCGGCGGCGCGGTTGCCGGACTTTTTGTCGTCGCGATGTGCTTGTTCGGCATTACGCTTCTGTTCTATTTGGTGCAGTTGATTCACCCGAATGTTTCGATCGCGAATATTCCGCTCGTAATTATCGGATTTGCTTTCGGCGCATCGTTCGTCGCGCTTTTTGCACAGCTCGGCGGCGGAATTTATACGAAAGCGGCGGACGTCGGCGCGGATCTCGTCGGCAAGGTCGAAGCGGGAATTCCCGAAGACGATCCGCGTAATCCGGCGGTGATCGCCGATCTTGTCGGTGATAACGTCGGCGATTGCGCGGGACGCGGTGCTGACCTTTTTGAATCGACCGCCGCTGAAAATATCGGCGCGCTGATCCTCGGCTCATCGCTTTTTGCAGTAAATGCAAAGCTTTTTGCATCGACCCAACAGCTCGGCGTGATCTTGTTTCCGCTCGTTGTTTCGGCGCTTTGTATCATCGCTTCGATCATCGGCGTGATGATCGTCAAAACCAAAGAAGACACGACCAATCCGATGAAAGCTCTCAATCTCGGTTATTATGTCACGGCATCTATCGCCGCATTGCTCTTTGGCGGCGCGTGCTACTGGCTTTTGAATCCGCATGGTCCGACCGCCGCGACCGCCGCGCCCTACGCGTGGTTATATTTTTGGGCGTGCGGAATCATCGGTTTGCTAACTTCGGTCGCGTTTCTTTTTATCACGCAATACTATACCGAATCGGATTATCGCCCCGTTCAATCGATCGCCAACGCTTCGGTGACGGGTCCGGCAACAAATATCATCAGCGGCATCGCCGTCGGGTTGGAATGCGTCGCAATGCCGATCATCGTGATCGGTGTCGCGCTGATCACCTCGTATTTGCTCGGTGAAGCGTCGGGACTCAAAGATGCCGGACTTTTCGGCACTGCCGTTGCGACGATCGGGATGCTCGGAACTGCCGGTTACGTGCTCGCGATGGATACATTCGGACCGATCACGGATAATGCGGGCGGCATTGTCGAAATGTCGAACCAACCTGAAGAAGTTCGCGAAAAAACAGACAAGCTTGATTCGGTCGGCAACACGACTAAGGCTTTGACGAAGGGTTATGCCGTCGGTTCAGCCGCGCTTGCTTCATTTCTTTTGTTCTCGGCTTATCTTGATGAGGTCAAACATTACGGCGCGGCGATCAAATCGGTCGATCTGACCAAGCCGGTTGTTTTCGTCTGCGCGATGCTCGGCGCGATGCTCGTGTTTTTATTTGCATCACTCGCAATTCGCGCCGTCGGAAAGGCGGCGCAGGTCGTCATCGAAGACGTTCGCGATCAATTTAAGAATGACCCGGGAATCCTCGCGGGAACTTCCAAACCCAATTACGGACGGACCGTTGACATCGTTACGAAATCAGCCTTGCGCGAAATGATTCTGCCCGGAATCCTCGCGGTTAGTATGCCGATTTTGGTCGGACTCGTCTTCCGCTATCTGTATGACTCGATGGGCACGCACCGGACGGCGAGCGCGGCGACGGGTGCCGAAGGCGTTGCCGGATTTTTGATGGTCGCAACGATCGTCGGAATTCTAATGGCGCTCTTTTTGAATAACGCGGGCGGCGCGTGGGACAATGCCAAAAAGTTTATCGAAACCGGACAACACGGCGGCAAAGGTTCGGACGCACATAAAGCGGCGGTTGTCGGCGATACCGTCGGCGATCCGTTCAAAGACACGGCGGGACCAAGTCTGCACGTTCTGATCAAGCTGCTGGCGACGATCACGCTCGTGCTCGCACCGTTCTTTATTTAAGACTGAAGAGAACGCGTATTTGACGGATTTTCTTTTGAAATGCAAACACTAAAAGTTCAATCGAAACAGCGCGAGGAAATGATCGAGATCACGCGGGAAGTCGAAAAGGTTTTGCGCGAATCGGAAATCAAAGACGGCGTCTGCGTTCTTTTCACGCAGCACACGACCTGCGGTTTGACGATCAACGAAAACGCCGACCCGGACGTCAAAAGCGATCTGCTTTTATTCTTGCGAAAGACGATTCCGCAGTTTTACGACGGTTTCCGTCATTTCGAACATAATTCCGACGCGCATATCAAATCTTCGCTCGTCGGCGCGAGCGTCACCGTTCCGTTTGAAAACAGCGAATTGTTGTTAGGCAGGTGGCAGGGAATTTACCTGTGCGAATTTGACGGCGCGCGGGAACGAAAAGTGTTGGTAAAGATTGTTTAGCCACGAATAACACAAATAATTGTAAATGTTTAGAGCATTGAGCTAAATTCGGGTAATAAGCAGGCAAGCAGAAGTAAAGAGAGAATTCGTGTTATTCGTGTTATTCGTGTTATTCGTGGCTGAAAACTCTGAAATTACTTTTTTCGCGGAAAAACCAAAATCGCGTCGCTCACTTGGCGTTCGCCTTCTTTGTCCGACGGATGATTGACGACTTTGCCGCCGAGAAACATCGTCGAAGATCCGCCGCCGTCGAGATTCATTGCGTCCGTCGCGCCGAATTCAAGGAGCAATTTCGCAAGATCTTCCAAACCGATGCCGCCGCTCGCTTCCGATCTGCCGTCAACCGTCACCATCAAAAACTTGCCGTCTTTGAGAAGCGCGACTGCCGTGCGCGGATGTTTGGTTTCGACAAATGATTTGCTCGTTTTTTCCTGTTCCCACGTAATCTCGATCTGACCGTCTTTGATCAATTGCGGAACGCCGTTGGTGATGTCTTCCGAACGCGAAAAAGCTTTCATCGTGCGGTTGCTTTCATCATTTGGAAACCCGCCGTTGCCAATCTCAAAAGGCGTGACCGTAAATTCTTTGACTTTACGCCCGACTTTTAGAAACGGAAGAATTTCATCACGCATTTTTCCGCTCGCCGAAATGACATACCCGTCCGGCGGGATCACGCTGTTTCCTTTGCCGACATTAATTCCGATAATTTTTCCTTTTCTGACGACAATTTCCAACCCGTTATTGTCGGTCAAAGTCGTTCGATGAAAATACGGCGTGTATTTGATCAATTCATTTTCTTTGCGTTCACGATTGATTCCCGCATAGCGAAACTCTTTCTTTTTTATCCGGACGACATCATTAATATTGAGATGCGCAAATTTGACTATTGTTCGATCTGGTTCGAAATTGTCGATAAAAAGCGCGATCCGATTATTGACGCTTTCGCTGATCAATCGGTTATCGATCACTAAAACACCCGCTGAATCGCCCGCGAAAATACTTGTGTCAAGCCGAAAAAATCCCGCGTTGATCGCCGCCAACGCGCCGTGCCGCGTCGCGATCGAAGAAGTTTTTTCGACACCGATCGCCGCGTCCATCGCGTGCATGACATCGAGCCGCACTTTTGTCAGATCAAGGCGCAGAAGATTCATTTTAACCGGCAGTTTGTCGATCACTCTTTCAAACTCAGCGTATTCGACGCCGTCCTGCACGGTTTTAAAGTCTTGCGCATTGACCGAAACAAAAAGAAGGATCAACCACAGATGAACGCCGATAAAAA
>JBBQOA010000534.1:0-3530 GCA_038330465.1 Pyrinomonadales bacterium | reverse complement strand
AAAGCGGAGGATATTCAAAAAATTGAAACTGCCGATAACACCTTTCGTTTTCTGACACCGGAATCACTTTTGCGGATGCTTCCGCACATGAAGGCAATTACACCCGGAGATTTCAAGCCGCCCGGTTTTCAATTCGGGACGATCACGCTCAAGGACGGCACTCTTTTCAAATGGAAGTCGAGCCATTTTGGAAATGTCTATTTGTATAATGAACAGGGCGGTCAGTTTTTTGTTGAGGACGTATCTTTTTGGGAAAGTTTCCTTGGACGGTTGGTTTATACGATTGTCTCGATTTGTTTATTCACGATTTTGCTTACCATTCTCGTAAATCAAAGAAATCAGTTAACCGAAAATTTGACATCGGCACCCGAATTGATCCGTAAGGATCGCTGGAAAATCCTGCTGTTGCGGATTGCGGCGTTCATGGTTTTTTTCTGGCTTGCGTATCTGATGGTGCAAATGCCGCTAAATGAGATAAATGATGGAGTGTTTCTGGTTGTCGCCGGGAAAGGGCGCAGCATTTCACATTTGGTTTTTGCCGATACCGAACCGAAAACCTTTTGGTTATCGGTTGTCAGCGATCTCCTTCTCGGCATTCTTCCACTCTTCTTCGGACTCTTACTTTTGATGTTCAATCCCAAAAGTCTGTTCTGGGCGAAACATCGGCAACCGGCGATCGAAAAAGTGAGTTTCTTAGATGCAGAAAACGAAAAATAAAGCTCAACGTGGTTTTGTTTCAGATAAGTCAGAACAGTGAGCGGTCGCGAACTGTTGGACGCAATCAACTGTGACGGTTGAGTTAAACCAACCGCTAATGCAGATGGTTCTGACATGGTTTATCCGAGCGTGTCGGAAACCAATTTATAATGCGGGTCTTCCCAATGGTTGACGTCGATGATCGCGGAAGCGTTGTCGAGAAGCGCGCGGCAGTCTTCGCTGAGATGGCGCAGGTGAACGGTTTTGCCGACTTTGGCGTAGCGTTCGGTGATTTTGTTCAAGGCTTCGATCGCTGAATGATCGGCGACGCGCGAATCTTTGAAATCGATGACAATTTCATCGGGATCGTTTGCAATGTCAAACTTTTCTTCAAATCCCGTCACCGAACCGAAAAACAGAGGTCCGTAGATTTCGTAATGCTTGACGCCGTTTTCGTCAAAGCTTTTGCGGGCGCGAATGCGTTTGGCGTTTTCCCACGCATAGCCGAGCGCGGAAATTATCACACCGGAAATGACGGCGATCGCCAGATTGTGAAGGACGACCGTGATGCCGGCAACGATGATCATCACCAAAACGTCGGTCGCGGGAACTTTACGGAAGATCTTTAAACTCGCCCATTCAAATGTTCCGATCGCGACCATAAACATCAAACCGACGAGTGCCGCCATCGGAACTTGTTCGATCAAAGATGAGCCGAACAAGACAAATGTCAGCAAACCGACGGCGGCGATAATGCCCGAAATTCGGTTTCTGCCGCCCGAACTGACGTTGATGACGCTTTGTCCGATCATCGCACAGCCGCCCATTCCGCCGAAAAATCCGCAGACAAAATTCGCCGCGCCCTGGGCGAAACTTTCCTGATTTCCCTTGCCGCGTGTTTCGGTCATTTCGTCGATCACGGACAAAGTCAACAGACTTTCGATCAAACCGACGAGCGCCATAATCAGCGAATATGGAAAAATTATTGAAAGAGTTTCAAAGTTGAGCGGAACTTGCGGCAAGTGAAATGCGGGAAATTCGCCGCCGATCGAAGCGATATCGCCGACAGTTCTGGTATTGATGCTGAAGCCGATAATTATCAAAGAAACGACCAGAATCGCGACGAGCGAAGACGGAACGGCTTTCGTCAGTTTCGGCAAAAAGTAAATGATCGCCATCGTCAGCACGACGAAACCGAGCATTATCAAAAGCGGACGTCCGCTCATCCAGCTTGTGACGCCGTTTGCGCCGACAGATTTAAATTGCTCGAACTGCGACATAAAAATCACGATCGCCAAACCATTGACAAAACCGAACATAACGGCGTGCGGCACGAGGCGGATGAATTTTCCGAGTTTTAAGAAGCCGATGAGCATCTGGATCAAACCCATCAAAACGACCGCCGCGAACAAGTATTCAACGCCGTGACGCGCCACCAGCGCGACAATAACGACGGCGATCGCGCCCGTCGCCCCGGAGATCATGCCCGGTCTGCCGCCGAATGCTGCCGCGATCAAACCGATGATAAATGCCGAATAAAGTCCGATCAAAGGACTGACGCCGGCGATGATCGAAAACGCCACCGCTTCCGGTACGAGCGCGAGCGCGACCGTTAAACCAGAAAGGATTTCGTTCTTGAGATTGAATTGTTTGTATCTTAAATTGCGAAGAAAAATCATTGTAAATCGTTAGTCTAAAATGCCGAAAACGTCTGTTTGCGGGCAAACCGGTATCTGACATTATCGGGAATACTTTGTAAAACGAGGATTTTCCTAGGCGAGGCAATCCAGCGTTAGTGAAATGAGTGGAATGAATAAATAAAAAAGGCATCAAACATTAAAGTTTGACGCCTTTTCTGCGGTTGGGAGAGCCTTAAAATTAGTATCTGCGAACTTTTCGATAGACTCTTTTCTTTTTGTTGAGCTTATAAGTATAAAGTGCCGAACTGCCTAAGCCAACGCCGCCGCCGATCAGCGCGCCTTTTTTGCCGCCGAGCAGACCGCCGATCAGCGCGCCGCCGCCGGTTCCGACCGCCATATTAATGCGATTGCGGTGACGGCGATAATAACTCGGTTTTCTGACCCGCACCCAGCGAACCCGTCCGTTACGGTCGCGGACTCTCTGCACGTACTGTTTTTGCGCTTCGACCGTGAGCGGTGTTGAAGCAATAAATAAACCCATTCCAAAAATTCCGATCATAAATGCCAAGATAATTTTTTTCATATTTCAAAACTCTCCTTTGATATTTCGCAAAAAATCATTTTTGCTTGAATCCTGCACTCTACTGCAATTAGCTCGCCACAACGATTTTCGGCAATATAAATGGATTTCCGTACTCTTTTGATACAGAAACAAAAAAACTATTCGGGCAGATCAGGAATTTGAGCAGTCGCGATCAATTCATTCGAAATTTCACTTTATTACCTTGATACAAACAGGAATTCGGCTTAACTTATTAACTGAGTTCTAAAAAAATAATCCTAAAATCTTTTTTCGATAATATATGCCGCGAATTATTTTGTTTGTTCTGATTGCCGTTTATTTATGTTTGCCCGCGTCTGTTTATTCACAGGAAAAACAGGAAGAATCTTTTGATCAAAAGACGGACAAACTGCAAA
Source organism: Pyrinomonadales bacterium (assembly GCA_038330465.1). Lineage (GTDB taxonomy): Bacteria > Acidobacteriota > Blastocatellia > Pyrinomonadales > Pyrinomonadaceae > JAFDVJ01. The sequence continues at coordinate 216 of JBBQOA010000534.1, read as the reverse complement.
AGATCGACGGCTTTTTGCCGCTATACTGGGACGTCAAAGGCGGGAAGATGTATTTTGAGATCACGCGGTTTAATCGTGAATTTCTTTATCAGGTTTCGCTGCCCGCCGGACTCGGTTCGAATGCGGTCGGGCTTGATCGCGGGCAGCTCGGACGAACGTTTGTCGTCTATTTTGAGCGGATCGGGCAAAAAGTATTACTTGTTCAGCCGAATTATC
>JBBQOA010000533.1:0-3536 GCA_038330465.1 Pyrinomonadales bacterium | reverse complement strand
CGACATTTTTCATCGATTGCGCCGCGTCGCGTTTAGCGAGCGTATTTTTATCGTCAAATGCGGCGACCTTTTCAAAATAGGAAACCGATTTTTCATAATTTTCCAGCGCCTTCCGAAAATCTTTTTGATGCCGGTAAAAATCGCCGAAACGAATGTAAAGCCTGCCGAAATCACGCAGATAAGAAATATTTTTTGGCTCTTTTTCGATCAATTCGCGGGTGATTTCCTCCGATTTTTTGAGGTATCGAGAGGCATCAGGAAGTTTGTTGAGTGAGACGGAGATATTGCCGATGCGTGAATAGGTCTTTGCCAGATTTTGTTTCGCCTGTCTGTCGGCAGCGTCGGCAGCGACCGCGCTTTCGGCGCTTTTCAGGGCTTTTTCGGCAAAATAAAAAGCAGTTTGATTATTAATATTTTCATAAATTAAGCTCGCGTATAAATAAGTCCGCCAGATCTGATTGCGGATTGTCGCATCGTTCGGGGAATCGGCAAGAAGTTTTTTAGCGATTTCGAGCGTTTTTTGCATTTCGGTTTCGGCTTCGTCCTGTCGTCCGTCCCACGAAAGGGCGTTGGCATAAAAAGCCCCGGTTTTGACCGACAGTCTTTGAATCTCTTTTTCATTTTGATCTGATTTCTCAATCGATCGACGCGCCTTCTCAAACAACGGAATGGCGGTTTTGAATTGATTGTTATCGGCGTAAATTTGTGCGTTGTCAATTTGTGCTTCGAGATAATCTTTATTAATCTCGAACGAATCGGAATGTGCCGTCAGATTTTCGTAAATTTTCAATGACTCGTCGGAGTCTGTAATCGCGCCTTTAACATCGTTTTGAAAATAGCGGACTGCGCTCAATTGAAGAAAATTTTTCGCCATAAGCGATGAGTTTTCGTTCGATTCCGGAAGCTTTTGAAGGATTTGATTCGCTTTTTCGTAGCTCATGATCGCCCCTGAAAAATCCGAAATATTCTGTTTGTTCGGATTTCCCTGAAGGTCGCCGATTTTTTCATAAGCCGCGGCGAGTTCGGTTTGCAGCTGCGTGTCGTTTTGCGATTCGTTCGCCAAACTGTCGAGATATTCGAGCGCGCTTTTGACGAGGATTTCGCGGGCTTCGGTCGAACCTTGCAGCCGCTCAATTTTCGGCGTGATGTCGGAAAGAATTGAATTAGAAAGTTTTCGCACTTCGTTAAATCGTTTTTCGGCGCGATCGCGTTCCTTGCGGGTTTCGTTTGCCTGCCAAAGCGTCAAAAACAGACCGGTCAAAATTGATAATAAAACAATGGCAGTTGCTGAAACCGCGATTTTATTGCGCCGAAGAAATTTTGAGGCACGATATGAAAAAATGTTCGGACGCGCGGTGATCGGCAATCCGTTCAGATGTCGTTCGATGTCATCGGCAAATTCTTCGACCGATCGGTAGCGGCGTTCGGGTTCTTTTTGAAGGGCTTTAAGAGCGATGTTATCAATATCCCCCTTTAGTTGCGGGTTTCGAATTTTCGATCGGGTGTCGTCAAGCCCGCTCGAATTATAGTCGTTTTCAATTTTCGATCCTTGAACATTAAATTTTGAAATTCCGACCGTTGAAGGCGCCAGCGGTTCGTTGTCCGACAAGGTATTGATAATTTCTTCGAGACTTTTACCTTCAAATTGAAAGGGTTTTTCGCCCGAGAGAAGTTCGTAAAACACGACTCCGAGCGAATAAACATCCGAAGCGGTCGTTACTTTGTTGCCAAAAATCTGTTCGGGCGAAGCGTAAGCCGGCGTAAATGCGCGAAAAACCGTCGTCGTTTGATTTTGGTCCGATAAATTTTCGTCGAGAATTTTTGCCAGTCCGAAATCGAGAAGTTTCGGCTCGCCTTCTTTCGTGACCAGAATATTTGAAGGTTTAATGTCGCGGTGGACGGTCAGATTGCGGTGCGCGTAAGCAACCGCGGCGCAAACTTTCAAAAATAACTTCAGACGCTCTTCGACGGAAAGATTTTGTTCGGCGGCAAATTCCAAAAAGTTTTTGCCTTCGACATATTCCATCGCCAGAAACGCCTCGCCCGCGTTGGAAACTCCGCCGTCGTAAAGATGAGCGATGTTTGGATGATTTAATGACGCGAGAATTTCGCGTTCGCGCCGGAAATGTCTTTCGGTTTGATCGTCCAAAATCGTTTGACGGACAATTTTGAGCGCGACCTTTTGATGAAATTCACCGTCATTGCGCTCTGCCAAAAAGACCGCGCCCATTCCGCCGCGCCCGATTTCGCGCAAGATCTGATAATTTCCGAATTGCCTGCCGTCGTAATTTTTGCCGGTTGAATTTGTCAGCGAAATGAAATTGAAAGCGTTTTTTTCGATGATGTTTTCCGCTTCGTTGTGCGCGGCGAGCAATGATTTGACCTCTTCGAGCAAGATCAGATCATGACCGCAATAATCGTGTAAAAGTGAAGTAAGATTTTCTTCCGGCACATCGCAAACCGCCGCGAAAATTTCTTTGATTTTTTGAAATTGAGTTTCGTTCACTGTTGTAATTCTCTTTGAAACCAAGCCTTGGCAAACGTCCAATCGCGTTTGACGGTGGTTTCCGAGATTTTCAGGACATAGGCAGTTTCCTCGATCGAAAGCCCGCCGAAAAATCTCAGTTCGACGATCTTTGCCTGCCGTGCATCGAGTTTTTCGAGCGATTTGAGCGCGTCTTCCAATTCGAGCAGAGCAAATTCTTTTTCATTGGAAAACCCGACGGCTTCATCGAGCAAAATCTTTTGTCCGCCCACGCGTTTCTGTGCATTTTTCTGGCGGGCGTGGTCGATCAAAATCTTCCGCATGACCTCCGCCGCGACCGCGAAAAAATGGGCGCGGTTTTGCCATGAGACGTTTTCCCAGTTAACGAGACGAATATATGCTTCGTGCACGAGCGCGGTTGATTGCAGGGTATGTTCCTGTTTCTCGTTGGCAAAATAAGCGCGCGCGAGCCGGCGCAAATCGTCGTAAACGAGCGGCAAAAGTTTGTCGGGCGCAGTTTCGTCGCCGTTATTCAAATCATTCAATAAAACCGTGACATCTGTTTGGTTCGGCGAACTCATATTTGATGAAACGGATTATAACAAAGATTTTTCAAAAAAATAATTTTTTATGGGCGGATTGCCGTTTGTCTTGCGCCTTATTAGTTGGAAGGCAATTTTTTTGCGGAAATTCAAGTTGACAGGAGAAAAATTTATGGACGAAAAATTAGCAATCGAGAGTTTTATTGCACTTAGAAAAGAATGGCTTTTGTATATTAATTTAGGTAATGTCGGGAAATCCTCGGAAGTGTTTCAAAAGATGATCGAATTGGGCAATAAGTATCCGGGAATCGCGAGATTTATAAATACGGCAAAACTTGCGCCGGAAATGATCAACGCCGGATTTACGGCGGGTGAAGCGAGTACGACGGTCGGAATAATAAATACGACAATCATCACGGAAACCACCGTCACGACAACCGGCACGGCAACCGGCGCCGCGCTGGCTACCGAATCAACGATGATGGCGGGGTTGATTCCGGTATTGACGG
>JBBQOA010000532.1:0-3536 GCA_038330465.1 Pyrinomonadales bacterium | reverse complement strand
TCAGAAACTATAATCCCGCGCAGCAGAAAAATGAGCAGATGCTTAAGATCGCCGTCGGACCGGGCGGCGGCGAACAGCGTTTCACCGAATGGACGGAAACCATTATGAAAGGCTGGCAGAATCACACCTGGAGCTGGGATATGCAAGGTCTTTCGCTGCATAATTATACGGTCGTCAACTGGGAGAAAAAACACGCTTCGGTCGGATTCGGCGAGACCGAATACAGCGAGATTCTCAAAGAAACATTAAAGATGGGCGATTTGATCGATAAGCATACCGCCATTATGGACAAATATGATCCGGAAAAAAAGATCGCGCTCGTCGTTGACGAATGGGGCGCGTGGTATGCGCCGCTAACGGGGAGCAATCCCGGTTTTCTGATTCAGCAAAACAGCCAGCGCGACGCCGTTCTCGCGGCGCTCAACCTGAACATTTTTGCCCGCCGCGCCGACCGTGTGCGAATGGCGAACATCGCTCAGATGATCAATGTTCTGCAGGCGATGATCTTGACGGACAAAGAAAAAATGGCTCTGACGCCAACCTATTACGTCTTTAAAATGTATGTGCCGTTTCAAGATGCGACCTTTGTGCCGGTCACTTTTAATGCCGGAACCTACACGCACAGCGACATCACTCTGCCGCGCGTCGATGCCGTCGCCGCCCGAGACAAGAACGGCAAATTATGGTTGGAAATAACGAATGTCGATCCGAACCGGGCAGTTGAAATCGATCTGAACGCGATCGGGATGACGGCTAAATCCGCCGCCGGCGAAACACTCACCGCGCCTCAAGTCGATAGCGTCAACACTTTTGAGAAACCGAATACGGTCGTGCCTAAACCTATTTCAGCAAAGGCAAACAACGGCAAACTGATTTTGAATCTCGAACCAAAGTCGGTGACCGTGGTTTCGGTCGAGTAATGATTTAGGGATATTTGCGGTTAATCGCCGAAGTTTATTTGTAAAATTCTCTTCGGCGATTTTGTATTATCGTTATTTAACCGTCTCGTGATAAATATCTTTCGCGGGCATTCTTTTTGTTAAAACACCTTTATATTTTCTCTTACTTCTTCACAATTTTTTATCAAATAATTTCCAATCTCGTTTCTACTATAATCTGCATAAAACATTGGGGTTTCAAAGTTTTGACTTATAGTGTCGCCGATATTTTGAATTTGTTTTGCTTCTTTTATTGGTATTTTTTCGGGAAGATGAAAAGAAAATCTTTTTAATTTACCCTGATAAAAAATTTCTGCTTCATATCCGCTTCCATCTGTACAGCAGTCAGTTGTATATTCACCTTCAGGAATTTCTAATAAGCCTTCACTGAGTAACTTTTGCCATAAATCCTCTGAATTTGATTTTGGCTGAACAATTCTTTGATAATTACATCCTGCTATACCTTCATTGCCTAAAAGAGCGAAACTCCAATCTTTGTCAACTTTTCTCAAAACAAGGGTTTCTCTTGCATATTCCAAAACGGTGTAACGACTTATACGAACTTCAATAAAATCAACTTTTGGCTCAGATTTCTGATTACAACCAAAAAGAAATAATATGCCAAAAATGAGAACAAATTTTCTTATCAAGCAAAAACCTCAATCACCTTGTGCACCGCTTCGGCGAGCTTTTCAACTTCTTCGCGCGTGTTGTAAAAAGCGAACGAAGCGCGCGCCGTTGCGGGAACGTCGAAGAACTGCATCACGGGTTGGGCGCAGTGGTGTCCGGCGCGGACCGCGATGCCTTGTTGATCGAGGATCGTGCCGATGTCGTGCGGGTGAACGTTTTCGATCGTGAACGAGAGAACCGACGCTTTTTCGCGTGCCGTGCCGATGATGCGGACGCCTTCGATACTTGATAATTTCTCGGTCGCGTATTCGAGAAGTTCGTGTTCGTAGCGGGCGGCGGCTTCGAAATCGATCGAATTGATGTAATCGACCGCCGCGCCGAGTCCGATGTTGGCGGCGATCGCGGGCGTTCCGGCTTCGAATTTTTCGGGAATCGGCGCAAACGTCGTTTTTTCAAACGTGACGGTGCGGATCATTCCGCCGCCGGTTTGATACGGCGGCATTTTATCGAGAAATTCTTTTTTGCCGAAAAGCACGCCGCTGCCCGTCGGCGCAAACATTTTGTGACCCGAAAACGTGTAAAAATCCGCGTCGAGATCCTGCACGTCAACCGGAAAATGCGGCACGGCTTGCGCGCCGTCAACGATGACCGGAACGCCGAATTTATGCGCCGTCGCGATCATTTCCTTGACCGGATTAATTGTTCCCAAAGAATTCGAAACGTGCGAGACGGCAACAATCTTTGTGCGCTCGTTGAGCATATTTTCATATTCTTCCTGGATCAGTTCGCCGCGTTCGTTCATCGGAATGACTTTGATAATCGCGCCTTTTTCTTCTGCTAAAACCTGCCACGGAATAATATTGGCGTGATGCTCCATCTGCGAAATCAAAATCTCGTCGCCTTCATTTATAAATTTGCGACCGTAGGAATATGCGACCAAATTGACGCCCTCGGTCGTGCCGCGCACAAAGATGCATTCTTTAGCAGACGGCGCATTGATAAAGCGTTTGACCTTTTCACGCGCCGCTTCATAGGCGGTCGTCGCGTGCTGGCTCAAATAATGGACGCCGCGATGAATATTTGAATGTTCATGTTCAAGATAATGCGTTCCGCGTTCGATAACGAGATTGGGCACCTGCGAAGACGCGCCGTTATCAAGATAAACCAGCGGTTTCCCGTTGACCGTTTGCGATAAAACCGGAAAATCCGCGCGAATTTTATTGACATCAAAACTGCTCATTTCTTTTACTGCTGATTTCATTATTTTATTACCAAAGCGATTTTCAACGCTTCGTTTAATTCCTGCAATTTTTCTTTTGACAAACTTCCGATAAAATCCGTCAATACTGACTTTGGAAAACTCACGATCTCATCGCAAAAAATACAACTGTCGTGTTTCAGTCCTTCGTTAATTCCAACATCAACCTGAGTTTTAAACCCTTGCAATTCGTATAAACCGGAACACAAATTACAGTTGAAAATTTTGAGTCGATGACCTCCTGCCGGCTCACTACGACAAACACGCGATGGCGTTTCGGGTCGCGTGAATTCGGTTTATAGACTCTAAAAAGATCGCCTCTTTTCACCAATTTATCTGCTGATATTCGAGCGTATCCAACGCTTCTTCATTCAACTTTTCAGCGTTCGCATTGATAATTTCAATGTCGCGCAGATTTAATTCGCGGCGCTTTTCATTCGCGACAAAATCTCGCAGAACCTTTTCGATCACTTTTGAACGTTTTCGGGTTTTGCCGACAATTTCATCAACGCTGTTCAATAAATCCTGCGGCAATGTAATTGATATTTTTTTTTCGGTTTCCATACAATTTTGTAAATTTCACTAAAACTGCTCATTTCTTTTACTGCTCTTTTAATTGCTGTATTAATGTTTGTAACTCCAAATAATCTACCTTTTCAAGCATTCCATATTCTTTCATTTCTGTTAGAAAATCAGGATTTTTATAGACT
>JBBQOA010000531.1:0-3538 GCA_038330465.1 Pyrinomonadales bacterium | reverse complement strand
AAAACCTGGACGCACGCGGCAAGGCGCGCTTCAACCATTTTCCGCGCCAAATTTTCGGCTTCTTCGATGTTTGGAGTTGTAGTTAAGACAACGATCATTTGGAAAGATTCTAACGCAACGGCGCGAAGACGCAAAGAAGTGTTGATAAACCTTTCGCGTCTTCGCGCCGTTGCGTTAAATCTCCTTATTTTTTCATCAGCGCATCATATTCGCCGCTTTCCGTCCATTTGAGGATCTCGGAAACGCGCCAGATCGGGAACGGATGCGTCAGACCGGCATTGAGCAGGTCTGCCCAGAAACGGTCGAGACCTTTCTCGTCGTAGTTTTTCTGAAACTCGCGCGCCTGTTCCAAAAAGAGATCGTAATCGATCTTCGACGCGAAAGTGCCGCCGGCGAGCTTCATCATCGTTCTGCCGATCACGTGCGGGTCTTGCGTGACGAGCAGCGCAGCGCGGTCGCACGACAATTCGGCGCGACGTGCCCACGCCAATAAAGCACTGCTGATGCCGGTCGAAACGATAAATTTGATGATGTCCGAACCCGGTACGAGCGCGGCGACCGAGGCATTCATCAAGGCTTCGATCAGACGCGCCGCCGTTAAATACAAAACGTGTTCGGCGTGAATATGCCCGACTTCGTGGGCAATCACGGCGAGCAATTCTTCATCATTCAATCTTTCGACCAGTCCGGTCCAAAGGACGATGACCGATTTATCGACGCCGCCCGTAAACGCATTGACCATCGGATTCTGCTGAATAAAGAAATCCGGCATATCAACGCCGAGCGTCGTGCAGGCGATCTGCAGCTTGGCATGCATATCGGGACATTGTTCGGGCGTGATCTTGACCGCGCTTGCCATAAACATCACGCGCATCGCCGATTCGCCCGTCAGCTTCAAAAGCTGTTTGAGCGCGGTATCGATGCCGGGAATCGCCCGCAGCGCGGCAAGCGCTTTCGAATCCGCCGGATGAATGTAATCGTGTTTGCTCAAATTGGCAAACTTTTTGTGCGGCTCATTCGAAAGCGGCAGTTTACATTTCCCGCAATTCGCCTGCCCGTTCTGGTAATCTTCCTTGACGGAATTCTTCTGTCCGCAATAGCGGCATCTGACACTGTATTTTTCAGCAATCACGGCTGATGAATCTTTTTTTGGCATATTTTGATTTTAATTAGATACTTCTGATATTTCAAATACAAACTTCTAGTTAAACGGCGCCGAGTTGTAAAAAGTTTTATCTACCTTTAAGCCGGACGACCGTTTCGACGTGATGCGTTTGCGGAAAGAGATCGAGCGCGGTGATCGATTCGATCTCGTAAGCGCTTTCGCACAAAACACGCAGATCTCTCGCAAGTGTCGAAGGTTCGCACGAAACGTAGGAAATTTGCGACGGTTTGATCGTCAGCAGGCTTTCGATCGTTTCCCTTTCAGTTCCCGAGCGCGGCGGATCGAGCAGGACGAAATCAACTTCCGCTAGATCGGCGGCGTTGTCCGTCAGCCATTCGCCAACCGGTTCGGCAAAGACTTCCGCATTTTCGAGCCGTGCGTTTTCAATATTTTTCCGGGCGGAGGCGATCGCTTTTTCGTTTGCTTCAACGCCGAATACTTTGGCAAAGACACGCGCAAGCGGCAGCGTAAAAAGTCCGACGCCGCAATAGAGATCAAGCGCCGTCCGCCCGGAAGCATCGCGCAAAGCCGTCGCGACGAGCGCTTCGACCAAAAACAGATTGCCTTGAAAAAAACTCTGCGCGTCGTAGAAGTAGCGGTTTTCGCCCAATGAAAAACTTATTTCTTCGGTCGGTTCGATCATTTCCGGCGAATAGATTGAAACTTTGCTCTCGGCGTTTGCCGCTTCGATCTCGACGGTTTCCGCCCAAAAACTTTCCCATTCGATATTCGCGCGCAGATCCGTAAGAGTTGTTTGCAGCTCGCCCGTCAGGATCGGACAGGTTTCGACATCGACAACCGCGTGCGAATTGCGCCGGAAATAACCGATTCTTCGGCGCCGCGTGTCAACGTGCCACTGCGCCCGCGAACGATAACCGAATTCCTGCGGGCTGCCAATGATCTCAAATTCCTTTTCGTAATTGATCTTGCCGATGCGCGTCAGGCAATCTTTGATGATGCCGACCTTTGCCGCAAGCTGCGCCTCGTAATTCATCTGCTGAAAATCGCAGCCGCCGCAGCGTCCGAAATATTCGCACGGCGGTTCGATCCGTTCGACGGAAGGTTTGATTATCTCGACGATCTCGGCAAACGCGGTTTTGCCCTTGAGCTGATTGACACGCACGCGCAAACGGTCACCGGCGGCGGCAAGCGAGACAAAGATCGTTAGATTTTCGGCAAACGCCAGTCCGAAGCCGTTCGGCACGATCTTTTCGATCACGACTTCGAGGGTTTTGCCCGGTTTGATTAAATTATTCAATAGACATTCTCAACTTCGATCTCGATTCCGCCGATCACGCCCGAAAGAAGATTGTAGATCAAAGCGCCGATCACACCCGCGATAAAACCGAAGACGCCGTAAAAGATCGGGAACATAATCAGCATTATTAATCCATAGACAAAACTAAAACCGCCCGCCGCCGCGCCGTTTCTGCCAAGTGCGCTCATAAACACCGCTCCGAAAACAACGGCAATGATAAAATAAATAACGCCGATGATTAATCCCACAATAAAAGATATCGCGGCAGATATTTTTGCATACGACAGAATTCCGACTTTTTTGATTTGCAGCTTGTTCATAATCTCTCCTTCTTTTGATTTTGATTTTTAGGTCTGAAAATTACCATATTTTACAAGTAAAACAAACTAAGTCGCGGAATTTTCGTCTGTTCGCGCAGTTTTTTCAAAAGCATCAGATCGAATGTCCGCTGAAAAACGTCTTTTTCCATCTTGTCGCGGTAAACGGCGAGGTTTTTTTCGGTTTCGGCTTTTAAGGTTTCGGTCGCCGAATTTTTCAAAAGGCTTTCGTCGATCAAGGCGTCGAGACTTTCGAGCGATTCTTCGAGTTTTTCGGCGGAAAGACCGCCGCCTTCAAGTTCGGCAAGGCGATTTAACACGCGCTCGATGGTTTCACCCCAATCACCGGCGGCTTTTTCCTGTGCCGAACGCATTTCTGCCGCGACCATTTCGAGATGTTGCCTGATCGCTTCATCGCTAAACAATTCATTCTTTGCGGATAAAGGTTCCGTGTGAGAATTTGAAACCGCGGACTCGGAAGCCGCCGCCGAACCGACCTGCGATTCGAGCCATTCGGCAAATTGCGCTTCGATCTCTTCTTTGCAGTAGAGCAAACTTTTGACGCTCCGTTTGCGCGTCGGCTGTTTATCGATCAGATCGAAAACCTTCTCGATGCCGCGCAGAACAATATGCAGCGGCACTTCGCGTTCCTGCCAGGATTCCATCAGCGCCCAATCAAGCGGCGAAAGAAGCAGATTTTTCCCGCGCCGACGGATAAATGTTTCTTCGATTTCGGTAAAATAATTGTAGTAATTCAAAACTAGTGGAAAATGGAAAATGGAAAATGGAAAATGGATA
>JBBQOA010000530.1:0-3554 GCA_038330465.1 Pyrinomonadales bacterium | reverse complement strand
GAAGATTTTTTCTGGGAATTGGCGACCTTAATTGACATTATGCTGCTCGGTCATTGGCTTGAGATGAAATCCGTTTTAGGAGCGTCAAAAGCCTTACAGCTTCTGGTCAGTATGATGCCGGCGGAAGCACACCGCATCATTGGCGAAAAGATTGAAGATATTCGGCTTGAAGAACTGCAAAAAGGCGACCTCATACTTATTCGACCGGGTGAAAAGGTTCCGGCGGACGGCGTTGTCAAGGACGGCGAAAGTTATTTAAACGAAAGTATGCTGACGGGTGAAAGCAAGCCCGTCAAAAAGGAAAAGTTCGCACAGGTCATCGGCGGTTCGGTCAACGGCAACGGTTCGTTGCGGGTCAAGGTCGAACATACCGGAAAAGACAGCTATCTGAGCAAGGTCATCAAACTGGTCGAGGACGCGCAAAAGACAAAATCGCGAACTCAGCATCTGGCGGACAGAGCCGCAAAAGTTCTGACATTTGTCGCCATTTTCGTTGGTTTCGGAACGCTCTTTTTCTGGATAATGCTGGGCTACAGTTTCAACTTTGCCTTAGAAAGAATGGTCACGGTGATGGTCATTTCCTGCCCTCACGCTTTGGGTTTAGCGGTTCCTTTGGTAGTTGCTATTTCAACGGCGGTTTCCGCCCGACACGGTTTGCTTATCAGAAACCGGACCGCATTTGAAAATGCCCGACTGATTACGGCGATGATCTTTGACAAAACCGGAACGCTGACCAAAGGCGAATTCGGCGTAACAAGGATCGAAACTCTGGATTCTGCTATTGGCGAAAGCACTTTACTAAGCAGGGCGGCGGCTTTGGAGCAAAATTCGGAACATCCGATTGCCGTCGGGATCACACGCAAGGCTAAAGAAAACGGTCTCGAAATTTCGCGGGCGGAAGCGTTTCAGGCGATCACGGGAAAAGGTGTCGAAGCCAAAGTTGAAGGTCAGGATGTCAAGGTCGTCAGTCCGGGATTCCTTCGCGAAAAGAATATTCCAATTCCCGCGAAAGCTTTTTCGGATGCCGCCGAAACTGTGGTTTTTGTCATGATCAATGATAAACTTGCCGGATTTATTGCTTTATCTGACGAAATCAGAGAAGAATCCGTCGCCGCTATTCAGGAATTTAAAAGGCAAGGGATAAAAGTTTTTATGGCAACCGGCGATAACGAAAAGGTCGCAAAAGCTGTTGCCGATAAGCTGAATCTGGATGGCTATTTTGCCGAAGTTCTGCCGCACCAAAAGGTTGACCTTGTTAAAGACTTTCAGAACAAAGGCGAGTTTGTTTCGATGACCGGCGACGGCGTGAATGACGCGCCGGCACTGGCACAAGCCGATATTGGGATCGCCGTCGGTTCGGGAACGGACATTGCGGCGGAAACAGCTGACATCATTCTGGTTAATTCAAACCCCAAAGACATTTTAAGTTTGATTCTCTTCGGTCGGGCTACTTACCGGAAGATGATGCAGAATTTGTTATGGGCAACCGGGTATAATGTTGTTGCGATTCCGCTCGCGGCAGGTGTTTTGTTCCAAACGGGATTCGTTTTGACTCCCGCCATCGGAGCCGTCTTGATGAGCTTAAGCACAATTATTGTGGCGATCAATGCCCAATTGCTCAAAAACCAAATTTAGATTGCGGCAGTTTATTAACGGAAAGAAAACAAATTTGATCATCTTAAATTTTTTTACTGATATACAGTTTAGTCGGGGATAGTCGAATTTTAAATCGTGAGGCGAATTTTTTTTCTAATCCCCATCGGAAAAGTGACATTTAACAAAAACATTTTGGACGATATGAAACAGGAAATAACCAAAAAGACTTTAATAACGGGTGAATTCGATAAAATAAACGCTTACTGGCGGGCGGCAAATTATTTATCGGTTGGGCAAATTTATCTGCTCGATAATCCGCTGCTCAAAGAGCCGCTCACAATCGAACATATCAAGCCGCGTCTACTTGGTCATTGGGGAACAACGCCGGGATTGAATTTTATTTACGCGCATCTAAACCGCCTGATAAAACTGCGCGATTTGAATATGATTTATGTCTGCGGTCCCGGACACGGCGGACCCGGCATTGTCGCCAACACATATCTCGAAGGCAGTTACAGCGAAGTTTATCCGAATATCTCGCAAAATACCGATGGAATGAAAAGACTTTTCAAACAGTTTTCGTTTCCCGGCGGCATTCCGAGCCACGTGGCACCGGAAACTCCCGGTTCGATCAACGAAGGCGGCGAACTCGGTTACTCGCTCGCGCATGCTTACGGCGCGGTTTTCGACAATCCCGATTTAATCGCCGCGTGTGTCATTGGCGACGGCGAAGCTGAAACCGGTGCGCTCGCGGCAAGTTGGCATTCCAATAAATTTATCAATCCGGTACGTGACGGAATCGTGTTGCCGATTCTGCATTTAAACGGTTATAAGATCGCCAATCCGACGGTTTTAGCGCGATTGAGCCGCGAAGAATTGGAAGATTTGATGATCGGTTACGGACATAAACCGTATTTTGTCGAAGGCGACGATCCCGAAGTGATGCACGAAAAGATGGCGGAAACGCTCGACGCGGTTTATGCGGAAATTTCGGACATTAAAAGACTGGCGCGGGAAAACGATTTATTTGAACGTCCGATTTATCCGATGATTGTTCTCAGAAGTCCGAAAGGCTGGACGGGACCGAAAATGGTTGACGGGTTGAAAATCGAAGGCACTTTTCGCGCTCATCAAGTTCCGCTCGCCGCGCTTGCGGAAAAGCCCGCACATCTGAAAATGCTCGAAGAATGGATGCGCTCGTATAAACCCGAAGAACTTTTTGACGAAAACGGATCGCTTCTTCCCGAATTGCGGGAACTCGCACCGCAAGGCAATTACCGAATGGGAATGAATCCGCACGCCAACGGCGGAAAACTTCTCAAGGATTTGAAGATGCCGGATTTTCGTGATTATTCTGTCGAAATTTCCGCGCCCGGCTCGATAAAAGCTGAAGCGACGCGAATTTTGGGCGACTTGCTGCGCGATGTTTTTAGATTAAATGACGACAATAAAAACTTTCGCCTGTTCGGACCCGATGAAACCGCCTCGAATCGTTTGAGTGCCGTTTTTGAAGTAACAAACCGCGTTTGGACGGAAGGCGTTTTGCCGTCAGACGAAAATCTTGCGCCGGACGGCAGAGTGATGGAGATTTTGAGCGAGCATCTTTGTCAAGGCTGGCTCGAAGGTTATCTGCTGACGGGGCGGCACGGTTTATTTTCGTGTTATGAAGCGTTTATTCACATCATCGATTCGATGTTTAATCAACACGCTAAATGGCTCAAAGTGACCCGCGAGATTCCTTGGCGTGCGCCCATCGCGTCTTTGAATTATCTGCTGTCTTCGCATGTATGGCGGCAAGACCACAACGGTTTTTCACATCAAGACCCAGGTTTTCTCGACCATGTTATTAACAAAAAAGCCGAAGTCGTGCGCGTTTATCTACCGCCCGATGCCAACACTCTTTTGTCGGTTGCCGATCATTGTCTGCGGAGTAAAAACTACGTCAATGTGATTGTCGC
>JBBQOA010000529.1:0-3559 GCA_038330465.1 Pyrinomonadales bacterium | reverse complement strand
CGCGGTTGCCCGACGCGCCGAAATGATTCGCGTCCGAACTTCGCGCTCGACAAAAACGATCAATAAAACACGATTTGACAACGAATATCCGACAACATATTCACGACATTCGTCATCAACCGAAGCATCGCCGAATTGATTTTCGGGATCGAAGAAAACTTCGGCGGCTTCTTCAAACGCTACTTTATGTTTCCACAAATTAACAGCATATTTTTCTTCGCTCCACTCAAATTCGATGCCTTGCAACTCAAAAATTGTGTCCATAAATCAGCAAAGCGCGAAACCTTGATCCAAAGCCGCGATCATTTCATCAACATTATCTTTCGTTGAATTAAGCATCATGCCCGTCCGGATGACGTTGCCGAAAAGCCCGCCTTTGCCGATCAGAACGCCTTGCCGCCGGGTTTCTTCAAAGACTTTGAGAACGGCTTGCGGATTCGGCTCTTTTGTTTTGCGGTCAACAACGAGTTCGATGCCCTGCATCAAACCCATTCCGCGGACGTCGCCGATGACTTCATATTTTTCCTTTAATTCTTCCAATCTTTCGCGCAAATAATCGCCGACCGTTTTGCAATTCGAGCGCAGATCGTCGTCCTCGATCATTTTTATCACCGCGAGCGCGGCGGCGGTCGAAACCGGATTTCCACCAAAGGTTGCGAACGTCAAGCCGGGAAATTTGTCGGCAACTTCCGGCGTCGCGATCGTCCAACCGATCGGCACGCCGTTCGCCATTCCTTTGGCGCTCGTCATAATGTCGGGCACGACGTTCCATTGTTCGATGCCGAACCATTTGTCGCCCGTTCTGCCCCAACCCGTCTGCACTTCGTCCGCGATACAAAGTCCGCCGTGATTGCGGGCGATTTCGTAGGCGATCTCGAAATATTCGGGCGGCGGCACGATAAATCCGCCGACGCCTAAAATAGGTTCCGCCATAAACGCGGCGATCTCGCCGGTCGTCGTCGTTTGGATCAATTCTTCGATGTCTTTGGCGCACGCCAGATCGCAGCTTGGATACTCCAATTTAAACGGACAGCGGTAACAATACGGCGCGGGCGCGTGGACGACGCCGGCAACCTGCGAAGGAAGCGGTTTCCACGTCGAATGCCCGACCGAGGAAAGCGCGGTCGCCGAACGTCCCGAATAACTGTGACGCAAAACGACGATCTCGTGTCTGCCGGTCGCAAGTTTCGCCGCCAGAATCGCCGTGTCGTCGGCTTCCGTTCCGCTCGAAGTAAAAAACGATTTCTTCAAATCGCCGGGCGTGATTTCGGCGAGCTTTTCCGCTAAATTCGATTGATTTTCGTTCGCGTAAAGCGCTGAAGTATGCTGAATTTTGTTGGTTTGCGCAATGATCGCCGCGTTAATCCGCGGATTCGCGTGTCCGACGCTGACCGTCAAAACGCCGCCGAAACAATCGAGGTATTTATTGCCCGCGTCGTCCCAAACGTATTCGCCTTCGCCGCGCACGAGCGCGACCGGTTCTTGATAATAAGTCGCAACTGCCGGAAAAAGAAACTCTTTATGTTTGCGGATCGCTTCGGAAAGCTCTGATTTTTGTTCTGTTGGATTCATATTGTTGTTTGTTAAATACTGTAAAATTTATGTTGTTAAAATCTTCATCACAAAAAGTTCTTGAAACGCTTTCGGAAATGAAATTTCACTAACAGACAGGTGGGCTAAAATATACGAAATATGACATAAAAAAGCAACAATAATGCGTTCGAGCAACTCAAAAACCATCTCATCACGCCAAAAAATTAAAACATCTTCAGATATCCAAAACCGACCTCAAACTCAAACAATCGATTTCCAAGTTGCGCCCGACGCCTTTTTTTTGATATAAATTCTATTCGTCTTTTATTAGACGCAATTGACATCTCAAGCCATCCTAGCTCAGCTGATAGAGCATTCGATTCGTAATCGAAAGGTCGTGGGTTTGAATCCCATGGATGGCTCCATTATTTTCAACAACTTACAGTTGTAAAGGCGTCGATTCCGACGCCTTTTTCATTTAGTATCCTTATCTTTATTCTTATAACTTTTCATTCAGCCTTTCGAGTTTCCGGAAGAACTTGAGCCAGAATGATTGCTCATCGCTGTTCGTCGTGGGCAAGAAGGCATCTATTTACCTCATAGTCGCTGCCAGTTTCATTTTACCAACGTTTTCGTAATCGCTATTATTTGCTGAACAAATTAATATCAATACCGCCAAACCCAATCGATCCTTCGCTGATAAGTCTACCCAAGTTAGCGTCATGCCATCTTGCCCGATAGAAATAAAACCCTGTGAATGAATCAAACTCCCTGCCCGTGAATTGATAACGCGTGTCGAGATTTCCCGTCGCGTTGCCGAATGAATCGTAAGCGACTGATGATGTCAGATTGCCGCTCGAATCGGTCAGGGCATTGGTTGAGCCGAGATGATCGGTCAGGAAATTTTTACATCATTGCCGGTCTTCACCCGCAACTTATTATCAATCCCGTCGCCGTTGAGGTATTTCGTCAAGGTTCTGCCGTTGTCATCAACAAGCACGTCGTTTCCGTCCTAAATGAATTTCGTGTTTTCCTTGCCGCCGACAATTTATCTTTGCACTCGTCTGCCGAGTGCATCATATCGATAGCGAACCGTCTGCTTGCGCGTGGCGGCGACCGTTAATCTGTTTTCGTAATCCCAAGTGAAATGCCAGAACTCTTTGCCCTCGGCTTTCGTGACCATTCTTGCAGTTTTTGTCATAGGCATAGGTTTGGTTTGAATTCGCCGTTGAGGTCACACGATTGAATTGTCCGGTTTGATAATTGTAACTCGCCGAGCGATGCGATGACAGACGATTGCAAAAGCCTCTGATTTTCCGATCTCTTTTTCCTTTAAGTTTTTTTAATCGGTCTTTTCACGTTTTGCTTTTTTGAAATAATCTTTCTGCACGTCTTCGTCCTGCCGCAGGGCTTTGCAAAATTGAATTCTTGAATCCTTATCGTCGTCAAACGCCCTTTTGACATCTTTTTCGTTGGCTTCGAATTTCAAGGTGTTCGTGATCGAAAGCGAAAATGCGACCTGATCGACATTGTGATTGGCGCCGATATAGGTAAATGTCCAGCCCTGTTTTTTGAGCTCTTTGATCATTTTTTTATTTCCGCGCCGGAAAATTCTTTTGAATCGTTTTCTTCGCCGTCGGTCAAGATCGTCACCAGCACGCTGCAATCATTTTTCGATTCAATTTCGCCGCGCAATTTGTTGACACTCAGTCCGATGGCATCGTAAAGCGGCGTCATTGAGTCGGGCTGATAATCTTTCTCGCCAATTTCTTTAAGATTTTTAACTTTTTTAATAAAAAGTTTTGTCTTAACGCCCAAACCGTTAAAAGTGACGAGCGTGATAAAATGCGCCTGTTCGGGAAATTGTTTTTCAACGCCTTTGATCGTTTGGACGATTTCGTTAAATCCTTGAATTGTGGAGTATTTTATCGAATTCATCGAGCCGCTTTCGTCAAGAATGATCAGGTTGTGAACGGTTCGTTTTTGAAAGCCGTTCGAATTGGAAGTTTTCGTTTTCATAATTTTA
>JBBQOA010000528.1:0-3565 GCA_038330465.1 Pyrinomonadales bacterium | reverse complement strand
AAGTTGTAATTTACGATAGTTTATAGATTAGACATCTTTCCAAAATAAAGAGTTGAGAATTTCAACCAAAATCTTAACGCAAAGGCGCCAAGACAAAAAAATATATTCATTGAAAAATTGAATATTTATCGAAACTCGTTTGAAATTTGGAGTTTTTTTAGAAATTCAACACGGCATTTCTGAAAAAAAGCTTTCCGCCTTGGCAACTTTGCGACTTCGCGTTAAAAAAACTATTTTGGAAATTTGTCTATCCTTTAAGAAATAAAAAAATGGCTCAAGACATTAAATCCGCAACAGAGAAAAAAAATCAATTATCAGAAAAGATCAGGAAAAGCGATTTCGAACATAATTTTTACATTGAATCCTTTGGCGTAAAGATCGGCGTTTCTTCAAATTCGGCGGAAGCCATCGAAAAAGTGAAAAAAGCGGTCGCGGTCTATCTGCCCGAATGTTTCGTGGAAATCGCGAAAACTGCCGTTGAGCATAATTTTTTATTTCTCTGGAACCCAAGCGCAAGAGACACGCTTTACAAAAACGGCGAGAAAATATTCAGCCGCGAAAAGCGTGAAACATCGATTGACAGCGTCGCTTCGCAAGTTCGCCTGACGGTTGCCGAATTTGCGGTCGGACGTGTTTTTGTGCACGCCGGCGTCATTAGCCGGAAAGGCAAAGCAATCATCTTTCCGGGCAGAAGTTTTGGCGGGAAAACGGCTTTGACGGCGGCTTTGATCAAACGCGGCGCGGTTTATTATTCGGACGAATACGCAATTTTGGACGCGGAAGGCTTTCTTTATCCGTTCCCGAAAATGCTTTCCGTGCGCGGCGAGATCGACGATTACAAACAAGTGGATTATCCGGTCGAAAAACTTGGCGGCGTCGCGGGAACCGAGAAAATTACGGTTGGAATGGTTTTGGTCACCGAATATAAAGCGGCGGCGCGTTGGAATCCGAAGATTTTAAGCACGGCAAACGGAATCATCGAAATCATCAAACATACCGTTCCGATTCGTCAGAATCCGCAGTTTACGCTTGAAGTTTTGAACAAAAGTGCGGGCAAAGCCATTTTTATCAAATCAAAACGCGGCGATGTTTCAAAATCCGCCGATGAAATTTTGAAGTTTATTGACGACAATCTTAAATAGGGGTCTTTTCAAAATAGAGCGTTGAGAAATGCAACCGGAATATTAACGCCGAGGCGCCAAGTCGCAAAGTTTTTTGTATCAGAAATTCTTTTGGTTGAAGTTCCGATAAATACTTGGCAACTTGGCGTTAAAAAAATCTATTTTGGAACGATGTCTAAAAAAAACGCGAGCCGAAGCATTGGCTAAAATAAATGTTTCTGACCAAAGAAATTATTGCCAACTTATGAAAAACCAGGAAAAAGACGAGCTTTTTGCCGCGCAGCTGTCCGACACTTTGCATCATCACCAAAAAATGCTGATGGACGGCACGCGGAATAAACTTCTTTTTGAAGCGATAAAAAGACACGTGACGAGCGAAACTGCATTTCTCGACATCGGTGCGGGAACCGGCGTCTGGGCGATTTTAGCGGCAAAACTCGGCGCGAAACGGGTCGTCGCCGTTGAGATCGACGAATGTTTGATCCCGATAATTTTTCGGCACGCACAGGAAAACGGCGTCGCTGATCGCGTCGAGATCATTCACGGGAATTCCGACGACGTCAAAATTCGCGGTAAATTTGATGTCATCGTCAGCGAACTTTTCGGCAATAATCCATACGGCAACCAAACGGTGAAATCTTTTGTCAGTTTGCGAAGCCGTTTTCTCGCGAGCGGCGGAGTTTTGATTCCGCAAAAAATGGCGATGCTGGCGGCGCCGGTTCGAATCAAAAATTCCGTGCAGAATATTCCGGCGGATTTGCCGATCTCGTGTGATTTTTTGAAGTCGCTGCGGATCAATTACTCTTGGAACGCGCTGCTTCCTGACCGTCAGGACGTAAAATTTCTTGCCGAACCAGAAAAATTGATCGAGGTTAATTTCCGAACGGTCGAAACCGCGCCCGCCTTAAAAAATATCTCGCTTTCGTGGCAGGTTGACGCGCTGCCGCAGGCTAATGCCATCGCCGTTTTCAACCGTTCGACCTTTACCGACGAGATCGAGATGAATAATTTCGATTCACAAAGTTGGGGAACAAACATTTACGAGTTTCAGCCGTTTGCGGAACCGGACGGAAAACTCAGATTTGATTTGACGATGGACGAGAAAAAATCGATCTGGTCGGTTACTTTGATAACGGATGAAAAGGAAAAAACGAAAAGCTATTCACCGACCTTTGCCGTTGCCCGCGTCCGGATGGCACAACAGATGACTCCGCACCGGCGTTTCAAACCATCTGAAACAACCGATGAGAAAATAAAAAAAGACTCTAAAAAAAATCAAAAATAAGAAAAACACCGCAACTTCGTCCGAGCCCCGATGCTGCTCCGGCACAGATCATCAAAAAAGTTCAAATTCTTTATATTTGAGTAGTTTAACTGCTTTGGCACAATCATTGCCCAACAGTTATTTAGACACAAAAAAATGTCTGCATTTAATACATAATTTTGAAAATTTTGATCGAACCAGGGAGGTTATTTTAATGTCTTTAATAAATTGTCCGGAGTGTGGAAATGAAGTTTCCAATGAAGCCGTTGCGTGTCCGAATTGCGGTCGTCCGCTGTCCACGCCAAATCCGACCATTCAGCGCAAGGTGATCGTCGCCGCGCCGCGCGAAGAAGGTTTTCCGAAATGGATCATCGCACCGATCGCGATTCTCGGCATCGTCGTGATCTTTTTGCTGATCGCGATCACCCGCAACAACGACAACAGCGCCAATACGCGAAGCATCAACGTCGATCTCTCTGCCCAACAGCGCAGATCGACGGAATCGCGGGAAATGCCGCGCACCGAAAATCCGACAAGTCAGATCGAAGTTCCGTCCAGTTCGACCACCGTCAATCCGCCGCCGAATTCGAGTGTTCCGACCACGTCGCAAAGCGTGCCGTCTTCACAGACTGAAGTCGTCAACGCTCCGACCGATAAAGGCGTCGTGACGATCGATGCGAAAATTTCGACCAAATCGGGAACGATCCAATCGGTCAAAAACGAGAAATTTTATCTTCTTGACAAAGATCTGGAAAGCATTCTGAGCGATGCCGATCTGGCGCCGATCAATGGAAATTCGCTCGCCAACAGTTTCGGGATGGCAGTTTTATATCCCGAACGTTACGGCGATTTCAGACGCGACGCGCTCAATGAGATCAACAAACATATCAAATATAACGCGACGACCGACGGCGGCGGCAAAGCCTCAATGAAGGATGTCAAACCCGACAGTTATTATCTTTTCGGGATCACGAAAACGCGCAACGGTTTCGCGATCTGGAGTTCGCCCGTCAGCATTAACGGCGGCGAAAACAAACTTAATCTGGCGCCTGCCGCGATGAACGAAATTTCGGAATAAGTCCATTAATAATTCGAATCAGAAAAAGCACGGAAATATCGATCCGTGCTTTTTTCGTTTCGAATTTAACGATTGCGTCCCAATTGCTCGTGCGACGAAACC
>JBBQOA010000527.1:0-3567 GCA_038330465.1 Pyrinomonadales bacterium | reverse complement strand
GACGATTTTCGATCCAATTGATGACATCGCGCGAAATCTTTTCTTCATCGCACGGCAGATCGTCGGCGAAATGCCGGAATTTGTTCGGATACGGAACGTGCACAACGTCCAAAGCCTGACGCGCAAAGCCCAATCGCTGCGCGCGTTTCGATGATGTTAAAGACAAAGCGCCGATCGTGCGTCCGTGAAACGAACCGAAGAACGAGATGAATTTCTGCCGTTTCGTGTGATACATCGCAAGTTTCAAAGCAGTTTCGACGGCTTCCGCGCCCGAGTTGGCAAAATGCGTTTTCGTGGCGCCTTCGATCGGGCAGATCTCGTTGAGTTTCTTGCCGAGATCGGGCATTTGTTTGTAAAAATAATCCGTCCCGCACATATGGATCAAGGTTTGCGCTTGTTTGGTGATTGCCTCGACGATTTCGGGATGGCAATGTCCGGTCGAACAAACCGCGACGCCCGCGTTGCAATCGAGAAAGACGTTGCCGTCAGCGTCTTCGAGCCAGACGCCGTAGCCTTTTTCGGCGACGAGTTTGTAATCGGGACGCGGATAAGAAGGCGTCACGTATTTGGCATCAGCCGCAATGATTTCGCGTGCATTCGGTCCGGGAAGTTCGGTTTTGATAATCGGTTTTTGTAATTCTGTTGTCGGTGTCATAAATATTAATTCCTCAAATATGTTTAGAAAAAAGTAATGATGCCGAATAAATTCGACGGTTAGTTTGAAGTTTTTTGAGACAGAAATATTTAGTCGCCCGCGAAAAGATTGGGACGCGTGACGTTGGGACAAAGTTTTGCAATCGAACGCGGTGTCATTCTGGTTTAAGTTCTTTATAATATCAGATTGCGATTTGAGTTTCAAAATTTGCGGTTTGCCGCGCGGGCGTGAAACAATAAATCTATGCAAAGTCCGAAAAAATATACGAACAGTCTGATTAATGAAACTTCGCCTTATTTGCTGCAGCACGCACATAATCCGGTCGATTGGTTCGCGTGGGGCGACGAAGCGTTTGCGAAAGCCAAAGCGGAAGACAAACCCATTCTCGTCAGCATCGGTTATTCAGCGTGTCATTGGTGTCACGTCATGGAACACGAATCGTTTGAAAACGAAGAAACCGCGCGCGTCATGAACGAAAACTTTGTCTGTATCAAAGTCGATATGGAAGAGCGTCCCGACGTTGACCGGATTTATATGGATTTCGTGCAAATGACAACCGGTTCGGGAGGCTGGCCTTTAAATGTGTTCCTTTCGCCTGAAAAGCTGCCGTTTTTCGGCGGAACTTATTTTCCGCCCGATAATCGCTACAATATGCCTTCGTTTCAACGTGTCTTAACGAGCGTGGCGGATGCGTGGCGTGAGAAACGCGAGGATCTTTTGCATTCGGCAAACGAGGTTTTGGGCGAAATGCGTCGCGTCGGATTGGTGCAGCCGTCGGGCGAGTCGCTTTCGGCAGATCAACTCGACACGGCTTTTCAGAGTTTTGTGAAATACTTCGATGCGAAAAATGGCGGCTTTGGCGGCGCGCCGAAGTTTCCGCCCGCGATGAGTCTGGAGTTTCTGCTGCGTTATTATCAGCGGACAAAAAACGAAAACGCGCTCGCGATGGTTGTCAAGACGGCGCAGAAAATGGCGTTCGGCGGCATTTACGATCAGCTCGGCGGCGGTTTTCATCGTTACGCGGTCGATTCCGTGTGGCTCGTCCCGCATTTCGAGAAGATGCTCTACGACAACGCGCAGCTTGCGAGGCTTTATCTGCATCTTTTTCAGGCGACAAAGGACGAATATTATCAGCGGATCGCGGTCGAAACGCTCGAATATATCAAACGCGAAATGACGGGCGCGGGCGGCGGTTTCTATTCGACGCAGGATGCCGATTCGGAAGGCGTCGAAGGCAAGTTTTTTGTCTGGACGCCCGCTGAGATCGAAGAGCTGCTTGGCGCGGACGACGCGCGCGTCTTTAATTTTTATTACGACGTTTCGGAAGAAGGCAATTTTGAAGAACAAAACATTCTGAACGTCAAAAACACGCTCGCCGAAACCGCCGAAGTCTTCAAGATCACGCCCGAAGCGCTGCAAACCGTTTTGGAAAAAGGGCGCGAAAAGCTCTTTAACGAACGCGAAAAACGGATCAAGCCTTTCCGCGACGAGAAAATCTTAACGGCTTGGAACGGTTTGATGCTCGCGACCTTTGCCGAAGCCTCGGCGATTCTCGAAAACAAAGAATATCTCGGCATCGCCAAGAAGAACGCCGATTTTATTCTCGAAAATTTGCAAAAGGACGGCTCTCTTTTGCGCACCTGGAAGGACGGCAAAGCCAAACTCAATGCTTATCTCGAAGATTACGCAAATTTCGCCGACGGTTTGACCGAACTTTTTCAGGTTTCGGGCGAAATCAAATATCTGAGGGAAGCAAAACGCCTCGCCGATCTATTGATCACCGAGTTTTGGGACGAAACGGGCGGCGGATTTTTCTTTACGGCAAACAATCACGAAGAATTGATTGTCCGCAAAAAAGATTTTCAGGACAACGCGACGCCATCGGGCAATTCGGTCGCGGCGGACGTGCTGCTCAAACTTGCGAAATTGACGGGCGATGAACGATACGAACGCTTTGCCGTCACGCTGCTCAGGCTCGTTGCGCCGCAAATCCGCCGTTACCCGCAAGCCTTCGGCAGAAGTCTCGCGGCGCTCGAATTTTATTTAAGTCCGGTCAAAGAAATCGTCGTGCTGGGCAATGCGGACGAATTGAAAAGGGAAGTGTGGCGTGAATATCTGCCGAATAAGGTCGTCGTCCTCGCGAAAAACGCGGGCGGAGATGATGAATTTATTCCGCTTCTCAAAGAAAGAGGTTTGATCGACGGAAAGCCGACCGCCTATGTTTGCGAAAACTTTGCGTGTCAGAAACCGGTCACGACCGTCGAAGCTCTGCGCGGACAATTAAAGTGAGAGTTCCGGGTTGCGGATTTCTGGTTATTAAGTCAGTCGCGTCGGCGCGAGCCGATGTATGTTTATATTAAAAAAAGCACGTTGTCCGAAGACAACGTGCTTTTGATCTATAAAAAATTAAAGAACTAGGGTTTCTTTTCTTCTTTCTTTTCTTCTTTCTTTTCTTCTTTCTTTTCTTCTTTCATGTTTGTGTTAGAAGTCGGTTTCACTTCTTCTTTCATGTTAGACATCGGTTTAGCATTAGAGTTAACCGTTGTATTGGTTGTCGTCGTGTTTGTCGTCGTTGTCGTCGCGTTACCATTCGATGTGGTATTTGTCGTTGTTGACGTGTTTGACATGTTTGTCGGTTTTGCGTTGCTGGTGTTTGATCCTGCTTCGGGGCAAGCTGCACCCAATAAGCCTAACGTTAAAACTGCTGAAAGAGCAATTACTTTTTTCATTTCGATTATATTCTCCTGTCTTCTTCAAAGAATGTATATTTACTTTATTGTTTAGCGACCGTCCTAGGACAGTCGTGTTCCTCAACATTTTATTTGGAACATTGGACAATATAAAAGGCTATTTTTGAATAGTCAACTCAAAAAAGGATAAAAAAACCGATTTTGCAAAAAAAAACGCAAAAT
>JBBQOA010000526.1:0-3567 GCA_038330465.1 Pyrinomonadales bacterium | reverse complement strand
TTGAAGACCGAAAGCCAATTTAACGAATATATTTCCGATCCGATGAAACCCGTTCCGTACACGCAGAAAATCACTTCAAATTATCCGCGTGATTTTATGACCGAAGATCAGCGGTTTGCGTCGACGCGCCCGGACGTTCTGGATTATCAAACCGATGTTTTAACCGAAGATACGACGGTCGCGGGCGACATCAAACCGCATCTGTTTATCTCTTCGAGCGGCACGGATTCGGATTTCGTCGTCAAACTGATCGATGTTTTCCCCGACGATTATAAATTCCCCGAAGGCGTCAAACCGCCCGAAAATTCGGCGTGGTCGGTCTTTCAGCCGGGCGGCTACGAAATGCTTCTGCGCGGCGAACCGTTTCCGGCGAGATTTCGAAATTCGTTCGAAAAACCCGAACCGTTAAAAGCGAACGAAGTGGCGAAGATCGGATACACGATGCCGGGAATCACGCACACTTTCAAAAAAGGTCACCGGATCATGGTGCAGATCCAAAGCACCTGGTTTCCGCTGGTTGCGCGCAATCCGCAGAAATATATGGAAAATTACAAACTGGCGACCGAAGCCGATTTCCAAAAAGCGACGGAACGCGTCTATTACGGCGGCAAAACCGGCTCGATGATCGTTCTGCCGATCATCAAGAAATAACAGATTGCGCCAACACCAATTTGGGAGCGCGGGCAAATCTTGCCCGCGCTCCCGAATTGCCGAAAATCAAAGCAAATTTGAACTTTAAGCTTTTTAAATAGATAATTCCCGCATGAACAAATTAACTTTTTTCGTGCTTTCGACAGTTCTTTCGGCAATTTTAAGCGTTTCAGCGTGTTACAAAACTCCTTCGGCAAACACGTCGCGCACTTCCCGCGAAACGTCGCCAACCGCCGAAAAATCCGATTCGCCGACGCCGCCAACATCGCCCGTCAAAGGTGGAAATTACGAGCAAGCCTTAAAAGATTACAATTCGAAAAACTTCGACCAAGCCGAAAAAGGGTTTAAGGAAGTCCTCGATTCCGAGCCGAAAAATGCCGACGCGCATTATTATCTTGGCAATATTTACTACGCCCGCAAGGATCTTCAAACTTCCCTGCCGCATTATGAACAAGCCGCCAAGATCGATTTCAAATCGGTCGAAAAACTAATGGCGCTCGGCGATAATCAGCGCGCTTTGAAACAGTTTAATACGGCGATCGTCCAATACCAGAAAGTGATCGGTTTTGCGCCCGAAAATGCCGATGCTTATTACGCGCTCGGTTTAACTTACATCGGACTCAACAACAAGATCGCGGCGCGTCAGCAATTGCAAAAACTGGCGGCGCTCAATAAATCTTTGGGGGACAAACTTTCAAAAGAAATCGACGGAATGAAATAAGCATCGATTCCCGATAAATTAAAAGCGGTTGTTTACCGCATCGGCTTTTTTAATTTTTGCCGCTTAGTTTTTGGGCAAAATTTCTGCTAACTTGAAATTAACTTAAATTTTAATTGAGGTGAAAATATTATGCCTACAACGGCGATCGGTTGCGGATTATCTTTAATAATACTTGGTTTAGCGGGCTATGGTTACGGAATAATGGAAGGCAAAGCGAGTGTTACGGCTTTGATTCCGGCATTTTTCGGGATCGTTATTGCCCTGCTCGGGGCAGTCGCAAAATCAAAAGAATCGCTGCGCAAGCATTTAATGCACGCCGCACTGCTGGTTGCCCTGATCGGGTTCATCATTCCGGCGGCGCGGGTCTTGTCGAAACTGAGCACGATCTCATTTTCAGCCGCGATCATCTCGCAGGTTGTAATGTCGTTGGTCTGTCTTGCTTTTCTGATTCTCGGTATTCAATCATTTATCAATGCCCGCCGTTCCGGGGCAGTTTGATCTCGACCTGCAAACCGTCGCTTGTGTTTTTTGCATTGATCGTGCCTTTATGCGCGAAAACGGCGCGCTGCGCGATCGCCAAACCCAACCCGACGCCGCCTGATTTTCGTTCCCGCGCTTCGCCGATCCGGTAAAACGGTCGAAAGAGATTTTCAAGTTCGGTTTCGGGAACGCCGCTGCCATAGTCTTTGATATCGATCACTGCCTCGCCGTTGACATTTTGAAGAGAAACTTCGACCACCGTTTTTTCGTCCGTGTAGCGGACGGCATTTCGCAGAACATTCTCGATCGCGCTTCGCAAAAGGTTTTCACTGCCCGCAAATCGGCTTTCTTCGATCGCCGTGATCTTGACCGCTTTGCCCTTCGCCTGCGCTTCAAAATCCGCGTCAGCAACGATTTCCTCGACAATTTTTTTCAAATTGACGTTCTGTTTTTCGATCTCTTGCGCGCCGCTTTCGAGTTTTGAAAGAATCAAAAGTTTTGAGATCATCTCATTCAAACGATTCGATTCCTTTTCGATTCTTTCGAGCATCGGTTTATTTTCGGGCGTCGATTTGTTTTTGGCAATTTCCAGCGCGACATTCATCCGTGCGAGCGGAGAGCGCAATTCGTGCGAAATATCCTGCGTCAGACGTTTTTCCGAAGTCACCAAAGATTCGATCCGTTCCGCCATTTCGTCAAAATCGCGAGCAAGCTGCGAAAATTCATCGCGTCCTTTACCGGCTTTTTCACCGACGCGGGTTTGCAGTTCGCCGCTCGCAAATTTTCTCGTCGCCTCCCGAAGCTTGCTGACCGGCGAAGTCAGATACCGCGCCAACCCGTAACACACCAAACCGCCGGTCAAGATCAATGCTAAAATCCGTAAGATCAAAGTATTTGTGTCCGGTACGACGGTCGGCGGCGGGCGTTTGAGCTGAATGATCATCACATATTCGGCGGAATTATTGATGCGAACCTTCTTTGCGACAAAGGTTTCTTCCGGCAAACGGTCAAATTCGACCGCTTCGGACTGCATCGCTTGTTCATACAATTTCATTCCGTTTGCCGTCAGGTCATCGCCCGATATTTTGCGCCGATTTTGGTCAAAAAAGCCGATCGCCATTACGCGCTCGGAAGATTTCAATCTGCCCAGATATTCGTCCAAGCCTTTCTGCCCTTCATTTTGAAAGATCTGCGCGGCGGTTTGCGCCTGAATATTAAATGAATCGGCAACCAAAATTCGCCATTGACGGACGAACGGCTCGTTCTGCGTCGTCCAACTGACAAACGTAAAAACGCCGATCAGCATTGCGATCGCCAACCAGAACCAGAGAAAAATTTTTAAGAATAAACTCATTTCGATTTTGGATTGGTGATTTCGAATTTCGGGTTTAATTCTAAAAATCCCAAATCCGAAATCCCAAACCCCAAATTAGATTACCGTATAAATATAACCGACCGAGCGAATCGTTTTGATCCGTTCGCTTTCATCGGCGCGTAAACCCAATTTTTTCCGCAGATTGCTGACGTGCATATCAAGACTTCGGTCAAACGGCGAAAGTCTTCGGTCGAGCACGCGCTTGCTCAGATCTTCTTTTTTGACGACCTTTCCCGCTTGTTCGAGCAGCGCGACGAGCAGATCGAATTCGACCGCCGTCAGGGTTATGTCTTCGCCATTGATCTTCGCGCTGCGTCCGGTCAGCGAAACTTCAATATCT